>JACCYK010000093.1 GCA_013696525.1 Chloroflexia bacterium | reverse complement strand
GCATGACCCGGGTCACCATGGTCGGCAACGACCTCGCCATCGACGAGATGGCCGGCCTGTGTGGCAAGAACGGGCAAGCGCTGCCGGTCAACCTCGGCCTGCCGACCGTCCTGATCGATGGCATCACCGTCGGCGGGACCGAGGCATGACCGCCGCCACGGACGGCACGGCGGCGCTGACCGCCGCCATCCAGGCGGTCGAGCTGGCGCGCCGGGCCGGCGCTGGCGACGCCGAGGCCGGGCTGCGCGCCGCCCGGTCCTCTTCGGTCCGGGTCCGCGACGGCCAGGTCGATGAGCGCGTTGATACCGAGACCGGCATCCTGACCCTGCGCGTCTTCGTTGGCTCGCGAACGGCGGCGGCCACCACCTCCGACATCGCCCCGGACGCCCTCGCCCGCCTCGCGGCGGACGCCGTGGCGCTGGCAAGACTGACCGCTCCCGACCCGGACGCCGGGCTGCCGGACGGGCCATTCCCCGCCGCCAACGGTGACGACACGACTCTCGATCTGGTCGACCCCGCCCTACTCGATCCGGCCCCGGACCTGTTGCTGGCCCTCGCCCGCCAGGCCGATGCCGCCGCTCGTGGGCTCGATCGGCGGGTCCGGAGCGGTGAGGGGGCGACCGCCGCCCGCCAGGCGGGGATGATGGCGCTGGCCAATAGCCGCGGCTTCGCCGCCAGCTACCCCGCCACCGCCTGTTATCTCGTGGTCAGCGCCGCCGCCGACGATGCCGAGGGCAAGAAGCGCGAGGGGTGGTGGTACGCCGCCGACCGCCGGCTGGCCGGGATGGAGGATGCCGAGACGGTCGGCCGCACCGCGGCGGAGCGAGCCCGGCGCCAGCTCGGCGCCCGCCCGGTACCGACGCGCGAGGCGCCGGTCGTCTGGGCGCCGGAGGCGGCTCGGGAATTCCTTGGCATCCTCGCCCAAGCCGCGGCCGGCGACTTCCGCTATCGCGGCGCCTCCTTCTTGATCGACCGTGAGGGGGAGCAACTCGCATCCCCACTGGTGACCATCACCGACGACGCCACCCTCCCCGGCCGCGGCGGCAGCCGGCCCTTCGATGTCGAGGGCGTCGCCTCCCGACGAACCTCGCTATTCGAGGCGGGCACCTTTGTCAGCTTCCTCTACGATGCCTATAGCGGCCGCAAGGCGGGCCGGCCCAGCACCGCCAACGCCGGGCGGTCGTCCATTCCAGGCGTGGGATCACGGATCGGGGTCGCGCCCAGCAACCTGGTGATGGCTCCCGGCGTTAGCTCACCCGAGGCGATCATCGCCGGGGTTGAAGACGGGCTTTATCTGACCGACATGCTCGGCTCCGGCGAGAATCTGGCCACCGGGGACTTCTCCCGCGGCGCCGCCGGCCTCTGGATCGAGCATGGCGAGCTTGCCTACCCGGTCGGCGAAATCAACATTTCCGGCCGTTTGCAGGAGATGCTGCTCAACATCGACGCCGTTGGCAACGATGCCCGGTTCGTCGACACCGCCTCGGCCCCCACCTTCCGTATCGCCCGCATGATGGTCAGCGGCCGCTGAGGTCCATCACCGGTACGGGCACTATGCCGTCAGAATTCGCGGATGGCGTGGCCGCCGCGGCCACGCCGGCCAGCGTCCGTTCCCGCCGGTACTGGTCGATCGCGGCCTGGACGGTGCCCAGGGCCAGGGTGGCGCAGAGGACCCGGCTCTTGACCACGTCCTCGCCCATCTCTTCCTTCATCGTGTCCAGGCCGAGCGCCTTCACTTCGTCCAGCGACATGCCCTCCGCCATCTCGGCGATGATCGAGCCGCCGGCCTGGCTGATCGTGCAGCCCTCGCCTTCGAAGCTGATGGCTTTGATCCGGTCATCCTCGATCTTGAGGTAGAAGGTGATCAGATCGCCGCAGCCGGGGTTGCCGCCGCCAAGCTGAACGTCGGCGTCCTCCATCCGGTGTTTGCTCCGGGGGTGCTCATAATGGTCGACTAGGTAGTCGATATAGGCTTGGCGATCCACGTTTGTTTCAATCCTCACCCGACCCGAACGCTGGGGTGTCACAACGCGATGTCGACGCCCCGCCTGGGCGCGAACGGCAATGCCGCAACGAGCTGGCCCAGGGGTCAGCCCGTTCGGCCAGCCTAAGTATACCGATGGCGGGCCCCGCCGGGCACCACAACCAGCCCCCGGCTTTTCGGAACACACGCGGGAGAACCGTGGCCGAGCCGAAGCAGCGAGCGGAACGCTACCATGTCGGCCCGGTAGAAATGGGTAAAAATACTCATGCGATTTGATGTATGCCCCACTACTATGGAACGTGTTCAATCTTGACTGAAACGCGCCGGTAGTCAGGGTTTTTCTCTTCGCGACAAGGTTTGCCGCTGCCACGCCGGTGCCCGGGATGGAAAGGAGGCTCATGGAGACACCGTACGTTTATCGTGCTCACCGCACGAGCTCAATGCGCGGCCGCTTCGCCGTCAGTCGTCTATGAACCCAAGGGAGACCATCATGGCCGAGTGGAATGTCGATCGCAACTGGGCCCTGCATCAAAGCAACGGGGCCGTCGTAAGCCTGAGCCTGGTGCAGGCTGGCACCAACATCTCGAGCGGGACCGCGAGTCATAGCAATGTCAGCTCGCAATCGGTGACTGGTTCCGTGAACGGGGACTTCCTCTTCCTCTCGATCGATTGGAACAACAGCACGTTTGGCGAATACCACGGCCGCTTTAGCCCCGATGGGCGCCTCTCCGGGATCACATTCGACGTCCAAAATCCTGGAAGCCAGGCCACCTGGGCGGCTGACAAGCGGTTCACCAAAAACGCCTGATTCGGCCGCATCGGCCGGGGCTGCCGCAACCAGCGCCGTGACGGTGCCGCCACGGCTCGGGCTCCAGACAAATCGAGCGCCGGCCCAATCGGGCCGGCGCTCGATTGCTCAGCGCATCATCAAGAAGCGGCTACCCGGCGAGAAACGACGCCACCAGCCGCGCCGCCCGCTCGACCCAGTCCGGCGCGGTGACGTCAACCCGCACCAGGCGCGGGTTGCGGCGGAGCCAGGTCTCCTGCTGGCGGACGTAGCGGTGGGTGTCGAGCTTGATCCGCTCGCTGGCGGCGTCCAGCGTCATCTCGCCCCGCAGGTAGGGCAGGAGCTGGCGATAGCCCAAGCTGGACATCGCCGGCGCGGCGGCGGTGACGCCGCCTTCGACCAGGGTGCGCACCTCGTCCAGCAGCCCGCGCCGGCTCTGCTCATCGACCCGGGCATCGATCGCGCGGTAGAGCACGTCGCGGGGCATGGTCAGCCCCAGCTCCAGGGCGCGGAATGGCGGCGGCCCTTTCCCTTCTTGGGCCGACATCGGGACGCCGGTCGCGGCGTACACTTCTAGCGCCCGGATGATCCGCCGCACATTGCCGGCACTCCGGTCGGCCGCGACCGGATCGACTTCACGCAGCCGCGCCGCCAACTGCTCACCGCCGCCCGCCGTCGCCTCGGCCTCCAGCTCCCGCCGCAGGGCGGGGTTCGGCGGCACCCGCGGGATGCGCCAGCCCTCGACCACGGCATTGAGATAGAGCGGCGTGCCCCCCACCAGGAGCGGCAGCCGGCCCCGGCCATGCACGCCGGCAATGGCCCGCATCGCCAGGTCTTGGTAGATCGCCAGCGACATCTCGCCGGTTGGCGGCAGAATATCGATCAGGTGATGCGGGATGCCGCGCCGCTCGATCATGTCCGGCTTGGCGACGCCGATGTCGAAACCCCGGTAGAAATAGCGCGAATCGGCGTTGACCACCTCGCCCTCGAACCGCCGCGCCAGCTCGATCCCGAGCTCGGTCTTGCCGGTCGCCGTCGGCCCGGCGACGACCACCAACGGCAGCCGCTCAGGGGCCGATTCGGGTGCTTTGCCGTCGCTTGGTATGCGTTGGTGTGCCTTGTTGTCGCTTGTCACGGCATCTATTATGGACGTGTTGTCCGCGGGTCGCCACGGGAAACGGGTCGGGTGGCGCCCGCCATGGGGAGAGTTGTTCGTGGTTCATGTCATCGTTCAGGCCTTGAAAATCTTGACCATCGCCGCCGTGGCGATCCTGGTCGCCCTCGGCGGGTTCCGGGTCTTCAACTACGCGCTCGATATGGCGCGGCCGGCCGAGGCGGGCGAGATCGTGGCCTTCACGGTCAGCGCCGATGAGACCTCGGCCGCCGTCGCCGATCGCCTGGTGGCGGAGGGGCTGATCCGGTGGTCGGTCCTCTTCGATGGCCAGATGCGGCTCGCCGGGCGCGGCGTCCAAGCGGGCGAGTACCGGCTGCGGAAGGGAATGAGCGCCGATCAGATCATCGACCGGATCACGGGCGAGGTCGTGGCGGAAGAGGTGGAACCGAGCAATAACGCGGTCGCCGCCACCGAATCGGTCGATTTCACCGTGCAAGAAGGCTGGCGGATCAACGAGATGGCCGCGCTCTTCGCCGAGCTCGGCGGCGAAGGCGGGGCCGATGCCTTCATCACGGCGGTGAACGAGATCGACCGCTCCCAATACGATTTCCTGGCCGGTCTGCCGCCGGAAGCGTCGTTGGAAGGCTATCTCTTCCCCGAGACCTACCAGCTTCAGTTGAACAACCCGAACCTCACCATCGTCACCATGCTCCAAACCTTCGGCGACCGCTACACGCCGGAGATGCGGGCCCGCACCGACCAGATGGGGCTGTCGCTGCACCAGGTGCTGACCTTCGCCTCCCTGGTCGAAAAAGAAGCACAGCTCCCGGCCGAGCGACCGATCATCGCCGATGTCTACATCAGCCGGCTCGAGCAAGCGTGGCCGCTTGAAGCCGATCCGACCGTGCAATACGCGCTCGGGTTCCGGGATGGACGCTGGTGGCCGGAGCTGACCGGGGACGATCTGTTTCTCCCCAGCCCGTACAATACCTACCAGAACGAAGGGCTACCGCCCGGCCCGATCGCCAGCCCCGGCTACGCTTCGATCATGGCGGTGCTGGAACCGGCCGAGACCGAGTTCATGTTCTTCGTGGCCAAACAAGACGGCACCGGCGAGCATGCCTTCGCGGTGACGTATGAAGAGCAGGAAGCCAACGTCGATACCTATCTCAACAATCCGTAGGGCGGGGATCACCGGCCAGTGACGAGGACTGAGGCAGGCACAACCGCGGGGTCGTGGCGAGTCGGCGTGATCGGCGACCCGGTCGCCCATTCGCTCTCCCCGGCGTTGCAACAGCCCGGCCTCGACGCCCTCGGCATCCCCGCCCGCTACGCGCTCTGGCCGACGCCGGCGACCGAGCTGCCGCACCGGGTCGCCGGCCTGCGCGAGCCCGACGTCCTCGGCGCCAACGTCACCCTGCCGCACAAGCTGGCGGTGATGGCGTTGCTGGACGAGGTATCGCCGCTGGCCGAACGGGCCGGCGCGGTGAACACGATCATCAACCGGCACGGGCGGTTGCTCGGTGACAACACCGACATCGCCGGCTTCGCCGCCGCCGTCCGCGAGGTCTGTCCCGACCCGGCGGGCCGGCACGCCCTCGTCCTGGGGGCGGGCGGCGCGGCGCGGGCCGTCGCCCTGGCCCTCGACGAGCTGCGCGTCGCCGGCATCACCGTCCTCAATCGAAACGCTGATCGCGCGTCCCGGCTGGCGACTGGGCTCAGCCCGGTTGCCATCGGAGCGGGCGCCCTCGACGAAACGACGCTCCGCCGACTCCTCCCCCAAACGACGATGCTCATCAACGCCACCGCGCTGGGCTGGCACGCAGGCGAGACGCCGCTTCCACTCGACCTGCTGGCGCTGCTGCCGGACGATGCGCTCGTCGTCGATCTCACCTACCGCGAGACCGATCTCCTCATCGCCGCTCGCGGCCGGCGCCTGGCTACGCTCGACGGACTGCCGATGCTGGTCCACCAGGGCGCGCGGGCGCTCGCGCTCTGGACCGGCCAGGGTGCCCCGTTGGCGGTGATGCGGGCGGCGGCGGCAGCGGCGCGGGCCGCCCGTGAGCGGGTGGGATGAGCCTCGGCTGGATTGGGTTAGGCGGCATCCTTGGCCTGTTCGCCGCCGCCGCGATCCGCAACCTGGCGCTGGCCCGCGCCACCAATGGGACCTTCCGCGGGCGCCGTTGGGTGCCCTTCGCGGGCGCTGGCGCACCCGCGTTGCCCGCGATCCTGTTCGAGCTCGGCGTCGGGCTGTACTTCGCGCTCCTGGTCGGGCGGCATGGTGACGATCCGGGCCGGGTCCTCACCGTGATCCTCTTTTCCATCCCGTTGCTGGTGCTGCTGCTGGTCGATGCCTGGACCCGGCTGATCCACACCAACCTCATCGCCGGCGGTCTCGGGCTGGGCCTGATCGCCGCCGCCTTCGCCGGCTGGCCCGCCCTGGGCCGGGCCGTCGCCGGCGGCCTGGTCGGGCTGGCGATCTTCGGCCTGTTCTATCTGGTTGCCGAATTCATCTCGCGGCGAGCGCGGGTGGTGCCGTTCGGCCTGGGCGATGTCTACCTGGCGGCAATGATCGGCACCATGGTCCGCTTCGACCGCGTCTTCTTCGCCCTCTTCGCCGGTATCCTGCTCGCCGCCCTGGCCAGCGTCGTTCTCCTGTTCACCCGTCGCTTCGGCGCCCGCCAGCCGTTGTCATTCGGCCCCTATCTCTGCGCCGGGGCGCTGGCGGCGCTGGTGGTGTAGCACGGCGGCGCCGCATTCAACCTCCCGGCCCCCAAACTTGGGGGAGCAAACCCAAACGATTCTTCCGGATCATGTGCTGGCGACCCTACGGCGGGGATCACGATTCCTCGAAGCCGTGCTGCTCGAATTTCAGGGTCCGGCTATTCTCGTCCACCGTGCGGCGGACGGCCTCGGGGATGCCGTCCGGCACCACCGCCTCGATCTCGAGCGTCACCGTCACGCTGGCGCCGAGGACACCGACCAGGTGCTGCAAGATTTCGGCGCTCAGCTTGCCGGTCTCTGTCGCGATCTGCTCGGGATCGAGGCGCACTTGGGCGAAATAGCGGCGGGTCTTGCGGTCAAGCGGCGGTTGGGGAGGCGGCTTCGGGAGACTGCCGTCGCGATCGGGCGCTGTGCCCGGATCAGACTGGTCCGTGTCACCGGACTGGTCGCGCTCTTGCCGGTCCCGCGCCGCCTGTGCTTGTTGATCGTGCTGGATCTGCCGGAGCGCCACCTCCGGCTTGACCAGCATCTGGTCGAGCGTGGGCATCTGATGGCGTCCGTGGACCAGGCCGTGATACCGGCCGGTCGCGTCGTCGTAGGCGCTGGCGAGGGCGAAGGTTTCCGTCATCCACATGCTGTTATTGAGCCCATCGGCGATCGCTTCGAGCAGCACCTGGTCGTTTCGCAACTTGTCGAGATAGAGATACTGGGCAAAAAACGAGGCCAGCTCCTTAATCGAGACCGCATCGCCCCGCCACAGGGGCACCCGGTCGAGCCATTGCTTCAGGCTGACGCCGTTCCAGCGGGTGTGCAGGAGGCCGTCGTTGCGCAGGCGCTGGCTGACCCGCCGCGCCAGCTCCCCGTCACCCATGGTCCGAAGCTCGTCCCAGTCGACCGACCGGCTGTGCGCTTCTTGGCGCGGAAACAGGATCCACAGGTAGGTATCGGCCAGGCGGGCATCGACCGTCGTGTTCGTGGCCGCTTGCTTCGTTTTCGCTTGGTTGCGCTGAAACGCGTCGAGGTTGAGCGGGTCCTCCTCCCGGTGAATCGAATCCCAGGCCAGATACTGCCGCACCGCCGCCTCCAGGTCGACCCACTTCGCCGTGTCGGCGGCGGCGAAGACGAGCGTGTTGCGATTGAGCCGCGGGCTGTCTCCCCGCT
>JACCYK010000056.1 GCA_013696525.1 Chloroflexia bacterium | reverse complement strand
CTGTCGATGGCGAGGCGAGTGGCGGCATCGACAATGCCAGTGTGCGGTAGCCCCGCCACGGCCTGGAGCTGGATGATCGCTCCCTGGGTGCCGACGCCGAAGGTTTTTTGCTCGCTCTCAGTCGCCGGGATGGTGAAATTGAGCTGGGCGAGATCGGCCTGCAGCGTCTCGACTTCGTCGCCGCTGAAGTTGATCGCGAGGGGCCGTTTTGCGTTGTCCATATCGGAGTCCTTCCACTCGAAACGGGTGCCACCGTTCCCCGTGCAGCATCATCGACTACGTCAGATGGGATGGCTCAATACGGATCGGTCGATCCCAGTTCCGACCGACATCACACGGTTTCCACTCGGAGCAGGCCAGTGATCGCCAAAACATTGCGGCCAATCCGGTCCAGTGAGCCATGCGCTTGCTCATGTCGCTTCACCCTGGGCTGCTGATCGCGCGCGTTCCTCGACGAGATACGCCACAACGTCATGGGGGGCATGCCCGCCAGCGGCGATGAGCTGTTCGAGAATTGCTGAAGGAACACGAACCACGGAACCGACGCCGCGGGCGAATACCTGGTCCGGGTTCGCGCCCTGGTTGAGAAGAACTGACACGAGATCTCCATGACCGTACCAAGCTGCCGCCTCAATCGGACTTGCATGTTTGGACCTTGCCGCGTTGACATCGGCTCCCCGTCCGATCAGTAGCTCCGCCATGGCTCGATCACCACGTTGACACGCGACGGCGAGCGGCGACATCCAGGTGGCGGTTTCAAGGTTAGGATCGGCGCCATGGTCGAGAAGCCGCGCCACGATTTCGTCTAGCCCCTCGCGCACCGCTGCAAGCAGTGGAGTTGGTTGATCACGGGCAACGAGCCGGGCACGCGCATTGCCATCGACTGGGGCTCCGGCCGCGAGCAGCGCCTCTAGGCATTGGGTGTCTCGTCGTGCGATGCAGTGCAACATTATGTCGATCCCCATTTCAGAAGAGGTCAGCGACCCAGCTTCCTCCCAAGTACCCAATGGCACCACCGACCAGTCCACCGACGATACCGCCCACCACCGTGCCGACGGGACCGACAAATGAGCCGAGGAACGCCCCCGCTTTCGCGCCGCCAATCGCACCGCCCCAAGCAACCGATTGCCGGATCAGTTCTTTCGCAATTGGTTTGGGTGACCCTGTGTCGATGCTTTCGGCAAGCGCGTACCCAAGATCGAAGGCGGTGATTGCGATCCCCAGCACGGTCAGCACGCGCCCGGCGCCTTTGGCGGCTCGCACGCCCCTGCTTTCGACCGCTGCCGACGGTACGTGGCCTTCAATCAGTACCTCGCCTTTCAGCGGCTCCCCGGGTTTGACTGGCACCCCTTCCGTCGTCTGCTGCGCTCCCTTCCACGCCTCCACGCGCTTCCCCGCGACTTGTCCTTCCCTCGCCATCCGATCCATGTCAGCCGCGATCTGCGGGGTATCGTGGATCTTGGCGCCGCTAGCCTGGGTCTTCGCCGGATCGATGGCGAATGGCTCTCCTTCTATATTCGTGGCGCCACCTGGCTTACGGCTAGCTGATAAGTACTGAGATCCTCTCGGTGCATGCTCGTTCAGGGCGTGCTGGCCAGGAGTGAATCGGGCATTCGGATCCTTGGGCGTCATACCAAAACGCATTGGGTCAGGGTCGACCAGCGGGTTTGTCCGACGCCACACAACGCCTGGGTTCGGGCCTTCTGAGTACGTCTTCACCCAGCTTAGGGGGCCGAATGGACTTGGTTCCTGCTGTTCGCCGATCTCGGCGTCAGTTGGCTCAACTTTCGGTTTAGGCTCGGTCTTGATCGTGACGCCCCTACACAGTGGATTCAATTCGTCGCAGGCGCTCCCGGGTGGCGGCGTCAACGGTCCGACCCGAACCTTTCCACCGCCAATGGTGACGCCAAAACCAGATACGGTCGGCGGTGATGTCGGGTCGCTGGATTGGCGCCCCGTCGGATCGCTCAGACGATTTGGATTGTTCCGGGCATAGTGGTAAAGATTGGGGCCATCGACGGTTCCCGCTGGATCACAGCTCGTCCATCTGCCCAGCCATGGGGCGTAGTAGCGCGCGCCGTGGTAGGTGAATCCCGTCTCGTCGTCCCGCTCCTTGCCGGTGAAGCGGTATCGCTTCAGGGCCTCACCCTGGCCGCGGACGGCCTGATAGACCGTGCTGCCGTAGGGCGAATACTCTTCGTAGGAGATGATGTCCGCGTCGTCGTCGAGCTCCAGGCAGGCCGTGCCCAGATGGTTGCTGAACTGGACGCGAATCAGCTCAGGCGGGGAGCCGTCGTCCCCGCTCGTGCGCGTCTCGACCAGGGCGATGCGCCGGGTGTCGTCCATGACGTGGAGGGTTTGGCGGCTGAGCGGGTCAGCCCCATGCCGGCGATAGAGCTCGACGCCGCCGAGATACAGGCGCTCATCCTTGCGCGCGCCGGTGGCAAGTTCCGTGACTTTGCGCACTCGCTGCCCGCCCGCGTCGTAGACGTACCAGGTGCGCTCGCCCGTCCGGTCCGTGCCTTCGGCATCCTCGACGTTGACCGCCTGCCGTTGGGTCATCCGGAGGTGATCCTTGAAGTCCCATTGCAGGGTCGCGAGCTGGGGCAGCTTCAGCATGTTGCCATGCGGGTCATAGCCATCGACTCCACCGTAGGTTTCGGTTGGGGCGGTCCCGACCGTGGTGCCCGTCAGGCGGTTGCTCGACGTACCCGCCTCCAACAGGCTCGGTTCGGCGTAGGCGTAGGTCCGTGTCCAGCCATCGACGCCGCGAACGAGGCTACGGTGTCGCATGGTCGTGAAGTTGCCAACGTCGTCGTAGGCGTATGTCTCCTCGTACGGGCCCATGGCGTCTCTATCGTCGGGATGGAGCAGATTTGTGCGCGGGCGATCATTGTACGAATGGGGGA
>JACCYK010000132.1 GCA_013696525.1 Chloroflexia bacterium | reverse complement strand
GTGCGACCCCAGCGGGCTGGAGCCGTTCAGCACGGCGGGCCCCCACTGGAACCCGACCGCGATGATGCACGGCGGGCCGGACGACGAAACCCACCATGCCGGCGACTTCGGCAATCTCACCGCCAACGAAGACGGCGTCGCCGAAATGGCAATCACGACTACCGGCTACACCCTCGGCGACGGGCCAACCTCCGTCAATGACGAGGACGGCGCCACGATCGTTATCCACGAAGGCATGGATGACCTCGTTTCCCAGCCGGCTGGCAACAGCGGCGCCCGCTACGCCTGCGGTGTCGTCGCCGAGCCGGTGATGATGCCAGTCGCGGCCGGGCCGCCGTCGCCCGAAGCCTCGGTTGATGGCAACCTCCTTACCCCAGAGCAAGTGCCGTTCAGCCAGGAACTACTCGGTCAGCTCCAGGCGCCCGAGGGATTCGAGATCGCCGTCCTCGCCCAAGGGCTAAGCAATCCGCGCATGATGGCGGTCGGCCCCGACGGCACGGTCTATGTGACGCAGACCGCCGCCAACACCGTCAGCGCGCTTCGTGATCCGGACAGCGATGGGGTTGCCGATACGCCGGAGGTCGTGGCTTCCAACCTTCCGTCCGTGCATGGCATTGCCTTCGACCAAAGCCAGGTCTATCTGGCGGGTGAGAAGCACGTTTGGGTCGCGGAGGTGATGGACGACGGCAGCTTCGGCGAGCCACAAGTGCTCGTCGACGATCTTCCCGACGGCGGCCAACATAGCCGGCGAACCATTGCCGTTGGCCCCGACGGCATGCTCTACGTCTCCATCGGCAGTTCCTGCAATGCCTGCGCGGAGTCCAACCCGGAAAACGCGACGATGCTTCGCATGAATCCGGACGGGAGCGAGCGCGAGATCTTCGCCGCGGGATTGCGTAACACCATCGGCTGGGACTGGTCCCCGGAGACGGGTGAGCTGTGGGGCATGGATCACGGCAGCGACTGGCGCGGCGACGATCAGCCGCCGGAAGAGCTCAACCAGATCGCTGCAGGGAACAATTACGGCTGGCCGTACTGCTTCGGCGAGAAAGAGGTTGATGCGTTCCTCTCTAACCCGCCACCGGGGGCAACACCCGAACAGTATTGCGTTAACACCGAAGCGCCGGTCTTAACGTATCAGGCCCACAGCGCCCCGATCGGCATGCTCTTTTATGAGGGCGCGCAGTTCCCCGAGGAGTACCAGGGCGATGCCTTCGTCGCCATGCGCGGCTCGTGGAACCGCGCCGAGCCGACCGGCTACAAGATCGTGCGCGTCACCTTCGAGGATGGCCAGCCGACGGCGATCGAAGACTTCATCACCGGGTGGCTGCTGGAAGATGGTGCGGCGCACTTCGGTCGGATCGCCGGGCTGACTGTCACCCCGGACGGCGCGCTGCTGATCTCCGACGACACCAACGGCGTGATCTACCGGGTTGCCTACACCGAGTAGCCACGGGCTTCTTAGAGGACGCGGTCCTCGCGGGCGAGGATCCGCGGCAACGGGATTCGGAATCGACAGAGTCAGGCGGATTTTGCGTGATGACCTCACATCTTTATCGACGTGACTGGCAGCGGTGTTCAAGGTTCGACACCGGCGGCCAAGGGAGCGGCGCCTACGAGGCGTCCACCAACATGCTCATCGTCGGCAGGGTCGAGGGGCAATCCTCGCCGATCGATCTCGTTGGCGGCGATGACCTCGTCTTCGCCGCCAACGCCGGCAGCGACAGCATCTCCGTCTTCCGGGTCACCGATGACGGGTTGGCGCTGATCGAGGAGCAGGATTCAGGCGGCGAGCGCCCGATCAGCCTGACCGTCCACGGCGGCGTCCGCTACGTTCTCAACAGCGGCGGCACGCTCACCGGCGGCGGCCTCTGCTTGGCCGGGATGCCGTGCATCACCGGCTTCACGCTCGCCGCCAACGGGCAACTGGATCCCATCCCCGACTCGTCCCGGGAGCTGAGCGGCGGCACCTCCTCGGCCTGCGCCCAGGTCTCGTTCAACCCGGCCGGCGACACGCTGATCGTCTCGCAGTGGATCTCCGACCGGATCGACACCTTTACCATCGGCGAGGACGGCGTGGCCGAGGGGCCGATCGTCAACGAGACGAGCGGCTTCGGTCCCTTCGGCTTCGCCTTCGACGCCGAAGGGCGGCTCCTGACGAGCGAGAACTTCCAGCAGGTTGAGGGCGAGGCCGGGGTGGCCTCGTACGAGATTGGCGCGGACGGTGCGCTGACGCCGATCGGCGAGACCGTCAAGTACGGCGAGACCGACCCGTGCTGGGTGGTGGTCACGCCGGACGGCCAGTATGCCTTCGTCGCGGCCTTCGGCCCTGGCCCCATCGCCCAGGTCGCGTCCGAAGACTCACGCCGCGGGGTCATCTCCAGCTTCCGGATCGGGGCGGACGGCGTGCTCGAGCCACTCGATCCGCGGG
>JACCYK010000021.1 GCA_013696525.1 Chloroflexia bacterium | reverse complement strand
GGGTGTCCTTTCCCCCGGTCAACACGCCGGACGACCATCCGGGCGTGCGGACGCTGGTCGAAAGCGTGAACGCGGTCGCCGGTCCGGCCCAGATCGACGGCTTCGGCGCCGTGGCGGACATCGCCTGGTTTGCCGAGGCCGGCATCCCCTCGGTGCTGTTCGGTCCGGGCTCGGGAGCGGGGGCGCACGGGGTCGATGAGCGGGTCGAGATCGAACAGCTCGGCACCGGCGCCAAGATGTTGGCGGTGATGATGGTTGCCTGGTGCGGCCAGGCAGAGGAGGAAGGGCATGACGTCGATCGCGGCGGAGCATCTCGCGAGTAAAACCCCGATCGTCCTCGATTGCGATCCCGGGGTCGATGACGCGATGGCGATTCTCTACGGGTTGCGGGCGCCGGAGGTCGAGATCGTCGCCCTCGGCACCGTCTGGGGCAATATCGACGTCGACACGGCGACGGTGAACGCGGTCCGCCTGCTGGAGATCGGCGGCCGGCCCGATATTCCGGTGGCGAAAGGCGCCGGCCGCCAGTTGATCGGCACCGAGCCCACCTTCGCCGAGCTGATCCACGGTCCGGCCGGCACCGGCAGCACGATCCTGCCGCCGCCGAGCGGACAGCACACCGGCGAGCATGCCGTAACCCAGATGATTCGGTTGGCCTACGAGCGGCCAGGTGAGCTGACCCTGGTCGCGATCGGCCCGCTGACCAATCTGGGGATCGCGCTCGCCACCGACCCAGGGATTGCCACCCGGTACAAGGAGGTCGTCATCATGGGCGGCGCCTTCCTGTGGCCTGGCAACATCACCCCGGTGGCGGAGGCCAATATCTGGCACGACCCGGAGGCGGCGCGGATCGTGCTGGAGGCGCCCTGGCCGGTAACGCTCGTCCCGCTCGACGTGACGGAGCAAGCCCAAGTGACGGGGGAGATGCTTGACCAATTGCGGGATACGAACACCCCGGCCGGCACGCATCTGCATCTGATCAGCTACATCTATCTCAGCGCCTACGAAGCGCGGTTCGCCCGCCGCGAGGCGGCGATGCACGACGGCCTGGCCCTGGCCATCGCGGTTGATCCGACGCTGGTCCAGGAAGCGCCGCTGACGCGGGTTGATATCGAGCTAAACGGCGCTCACACCCGCGGCATGACCGTCGCCGACCTGCGGCCGATCCCGAACCTGGAGCGGGCCAACGCGCGGGTCGTGCTCAAGGCCGAAGGGAACCGGTTCGTGCGGCGCTGGTTCAATGTCCTCGCCAGTTGGGATTGACCTGCCGGCGGGCGGGTTGCCCGCTCCGGAAACATGTTCCCGGCCGTGTCCCGCCGAAGCGTACCCATCAGGGGCGTGGTTCGACGAGTCACCGAATCCCCGCGAGAAGGGAGAGCAATGCTACGTACATTCGCCGCATGCCTCGCGCTTTTGCTCTTGCTCGCCGTCGCGCCCCGGATCGGTGGCGCCCAAGATGAGGTGGCAACCCCGCTAGCGGACCCAATCCCAGCGGAGGCCGCGCCGAGGCGGGAGACCCTGATTCGGGCGACGTTCGACCGCGGCTCGCCGGAGCCGGTCGCCCTGCGCCTGCTGCGCATCGTCCTGGAGCCGGACGGGTTCTCCAAATCGCATGCCCACCCCGGCGTCGAGCTCGGCGTCGTCGAGGCCGGCACCCTGGTCGTCCAGGTCGAGGGCCGGGCCGTGCTCCTCCGGGCGGACGCCGACGTGGATGCCGGCAGCATGGCCGTCCCGGCCGGGGTGGAGGTGAGCCTTGGGCCCGGGGACCGCATTGCCTACGCCGCCGGCACGCTGATGACGTTTCGCAATCCCGGACCGGATCAGACCACGATCCTGGCGGCGACCATTCTGCCCACGGGTCCCGATGCCCCGCCCGGCGCCGTCTACCCCGGCGGCCTACCGACGGCGGAGGAGACGGCCGGCATCCGCTCGTTTCTCCTCGGCACCGTTGTGGCCGAGCTGCCGCCGAGCCCAAGCGGGGTGGTGCTGGAGCGGCTTCAGCTGACGGCGGGGGATGTACTGCCGGCGTTCGCCGGCCCCGTCCTCGCCGTGATCGAGGAGGGCGCGCTGACCGGCAGCGTGTTGGACGGGCCGTTTGAGCTGTTGGAATCGCCGGCGGCGGCAACCCCCGTGGCAGAGGCGGATCTCGCCTTGGCGGCTGGCCAGGCGATCTACTTTCCAAGTGGGATGGCGGCGACGGCGCCGCTCGGCGGCGCGGGGAGCGTCGTCCTCCTGCGCCTCGGCATCGTCCCGCTGGCCGAAACGGCGGCGATCGATCCGCCCGCGATCACGGCGGTGACCGAGTCGCCGGCCGTTACCGAGACCGCGACAACGACGGAGACGATCCCGGTCGACGCGCGAGTGGTCGTCGTGGTTGACGAGGCACGGCTCCGGGACCAACCGTCGCTCGACGGCCTGCTCGTGACCGGCCTCTCCCAAGATACCGTGCTCGTTGTCACCGGCCCGCCGGTGACAGACCCCGACCGGGTGTGGTACCCGGTCCTGGTCGCGGATGACCCGGCGTTCTTTGGCTTCATTGCCGCCGAGCTGATTACGCCCGAGCCTTAGGAACGAGGGGCTTCGCCGGCAATGGCATGATCCGGACTCCGCGTCGATTGTTCGGAACATGGGGCGTTGGCGCGACGCCGGCTTCCGTCAACGCGGACGGGGCGCCTCCTTGGCGCCCTGGAGCACGGCGGTCCCACGCGGGGTGAGGACGACCGCCGCCCCGCTCAGCGTCGCCCCGCGGCCGCGCTTCAGGCGGCACAGCCCGTCCTCGATCGCGTCTTCCCAGATGGTGAATCGCGGGCAACTGGTCCGCCACGCCTCCATCGCGTCCGCGTAGGAACGGGGGCCGCGGCCGAGCCAGGTGAGGAAATCGAGCATCAGTGGGTTGACCATCGTCGGGCCGGCAGGTTGCGCTACCCGGCCGATTCCGGGCGCCATCCCGGCATCGGCGACCGTTTCCTCATCAACGGGGTGTTTTTCCAGCGTGCTCACCACGGCCCCCTTCCAGCGAGCCTCGCTGAGGATGATACCAAGGGATATGCA
>JACCYK010000669.1 GCA_013696525.1 Chloroflexia bacterium | reverse complement strand
TTGTTGAAGTCGGGGGCACGGTCGGCGATATCGAAGGTCAGGCGTTCATCGAGGCCATCCGCCAATTGCGGCGCGAGGTCGGCCGCCAGAATTGCCTCTACATCCACGTCACGCTGGTGCCGGAGATCGGCGGAGGCGAGCTGAAGACAAAACCGACCCAGCAGAGCGTGCGGGAGCTGCGCTCGCTCGGCATCCAGCCCGATGTCATCATCGCCCGCTCGGAACGGCCGATCCCGGACGACGTCAAAGAGAAGATCGCCCTCTTCGGCGATGTCCAACGGGAAGCGGTCATCGCGATGCCGACCGCCTCATCGATTTATGAAGTGCCGCTGATCCTCGAAGAATCCGGCCTGGGCGACTACATCGCCCGCGAGCTGCAACTGCCCGGCGAGTCGCGCTTGGACCCCTGGCGCGAGCTGGTCAACCACATCCGCCGACCCCGCGGCTCCGCCAAGGTCGCCATCGTCGGCAAATACGTCGAGCTGCCGGACGCCTACATGAGTGTTTGCGAATCGCTGACCCACGCCGGCCTCTGGCACGACGTCGAGCCGGAGATCGTGTGGGTCAACTCCGAAACCGTGACCGCTGAAGAGCTCGATCGCGCGCTGCGCAAGGTCTCCGGGGTGGTGGTGCCGGGTGGGTTCGGTCCCCGCGGCACCGAGGGCAAGATCCTGGCGGCGAAGTTCGCCCGCGAGCACAAGATCCCCCTGCTCGGCCTCTGCTACGGCCTGCACATGGCGGTGATCGAGATCGCCCGCAACGTCTGCGGCCTGACCGGCGCCAACTCGACCGAGATCGATCCTCAGACGCCCTACCCGGTGATCGATTTGATGCCCGACCAGCACGGCGTCGACATGGGCGGCACGATGCGGCTCGGCCTCTGGCCCTGCCGGTTAGAGCCGAGCACCAGGGCCGCCGCCGCCTACAGCGAGCCAATCGTCTCCGAGCGCCACCGGCACCGGTTCGAGGTCAACAACGTCTTTCGGGCTCAACTGGCGGAGGCCGGCCTGATCGTCAGCGGCGCCTCACCCGACGGCCAGTTGGCGGAGATCATGGAGCTGCGGGACCATCCCTTCTATGTCGGGGTCCAGTTCCACCCCGAGTTCCGCTCCCGCCCGACCCGACCCCACCCGCTCTTCCGCGACTTCATCGGCGCGGTCAAGCAAACGCTGCCGGAGGGCGCCCAGCGGACGCTCCCGCTCAACGGTGTCGCCGGCCTGCTGGAGACGCCAGCGCCCGCCACCGACCGCGTGCTGGCGATCCGGCACGAGTAGGACGCTCATGCCCGAAACTTGGCGCTCAATGGGGACTGGACGCACCGGTCTGGTCCTCACACGAATTGCCCGAATTCCGTATCTCACGGCCATCCGAATCACAAGCGCGACCGAAATTCGCTAGGACGACACCGCGGTAAGCGTCTTCTCCTTCACCTCAACGATCTCGATCGGCTCCGGCGATCCGCTCGCCAGGGGCAGGCGGATGGTCATCGTCGTCCCGGTCCCGACCCGGCTCTCGGCGCTAATGCTCCCGTGATGGGCTTCGACGATCGTCTTCGCGATCGCCAGGCCCAAGCCGCTGCCATTCTTCTTCCGCGCCCGCCGGTTGCGCACCCGGTAGAAGCGATCGAAGATCAGCGGCAGCTCTTCGGGCGGAATCCCGGTCCCTTTGTCGGCGACAATGATCGACAGCTCATCCGAGCGGACCCGAGATGACAGCCGGATACAGGTATCTGGCGAGTTATAGCGAGCCGCATTGTCGACCAGGATCTGCACCGCTTGCTCGATCCGGGCTTGATCCAGCTCCAGGAAGCCATCGCCCTGAAAATCGGTTTCGAGGCATGATCCCCGCTGCCGGGCCAGCACTTCCGCCGGCCGTTCCATGCGCGAAACCAGCCACCGGGCCGAGACGTAATCGACGTCGAGCGGCGGCCGGCCGGCATCGGAACGAGCCAGGAAGAGCAGGTCATCAACCAGTTTGCTCATCCGGGTGGCTTCGATTGAGATTTCGGTCAGCACCTCGCGGTGGAGCGGTTCGCCGGGGGAAGTCAGCCCAATCTCCGCGTTGCCCTGGATGATGGTCAGCGGCGTCCGCAGCTCGTGCGAGGCATCAGCGATAAAATCGGTCCGGAGCCGGAGGGCCTTCGCCAGCTCGACCGCCGCCACCTGCTCGCGCTGATGCGACGCCTCCAACCGGGACAGCAAGCGGGCGGCGCTCACCGCCAGGACAATGCCGACGACAACAACCGCGGCCATCAAGCCAATAAGCAGGACCCGTTCTTGGCCGGCCGCGGTCAAGAGTCGCTCTAGCGAGCTGGCGGCGAGGAACTCACCGACGTCATCGATCGCCTCCGCCGCCCGGTCCAGCTCCTCGATCCGGCGCAACCCTTCGGTCGCCGCCGCGTCAAACGCGGCCCTATCGCTGGTGTACAGGTCCGTCGCCGCCCGGAACTCGTTAAAGTACACCCCGGCGAGCTCCTGGAACCGGACGGGCTGCATGACATTGAGCTGAGTCATGTCTAATCGTTCGAGGTCCTCGAGCTCCTCCAGCAAGTTGGCATAGCCTTGATCGAAGGCGGTCAGGGCCGAGTTCGACGGGCCGCCAAACATAACATCGCGTTGAAAATGCCGGAGATCGAGCACCGCGACCCTGATGTCGTCGCCCTCGTCCTCAATCTCGATGTCATAGGTGAGCGCACGTTCGGTGATGGCATGGACACGCTCGTTTTCAAGGATCAAGACGATCCCGGTCAAGAGAATCGCGACGATCATGATGCCGATGGTGGCGCCGACGATCGTCCATGGCCGGTTGGGGAATCGGGTGACGGCGCCCCGGATGAATCTCATCGGTGAGCCCTGGCCTGACACGGGGGCGACTGGCCGCATCCCGGCCGCTCCGCTATGCTGCGCCACATGCGGATACTCCTGATCGAAGACGAGCTGGCAATCACGCGCATGGTGGAACGGGGACTCGCCGCCCACGGCCACCAGGTGCTGTCCGCCGAGAATGGAGAAGACGGCTTACTCATCGTCGCCTCCGAACAGCTCGACCTCGTGTTGCTCGACATTGGCTTACCGGACCTCAGCGGACACGAGATCTTGCGTGAGATCCGGCGCCAGCGGAGTGATCTGCCGGTCATCATGCTCACCGCCCGTGACGATGTGGAGTCCAAGGTCAGCGCTCTCGATGGCGGCGCCGACGATTACATAACCAAACCCTTCAGCTACGAGGAGTTGCTGGCCCGGATTCGGGCCCGGACCCGTGACACTGGGCAGCGCCAATCCTCCACCTTGGAGCTGGGCGACTTGACGATCGACCTCCAAGCTCATCGCGTCTGGCGGGCTGGTGACCACATCGACCTCTCCCGGCGGGAATTTGCCCTGCTTGAATACTTCGCCCGCAATCGCGGCCGCCTGCTTTCGCGCCAACAGATCCTCACCGCCGTCTGGGAGTATGAGTTCGAAGGCGAGTCGAACGTGGTTGACGTCTACGTGCGCTACCTGCGCAACAAACTCGATCGCGAGGGCGAGCCCTCCTTGTTCAGCACGATCCGCGGCAGTGGCTACCGGTTCGATCCTCCTCCGGCCTAGCCCCGCTCGCCGCCCGCGAGCGTTCTGATAAGAGTCTTCTCGTCATTGTGCCACGCAAAGATGAGAAGAGCATGAGAAAACCGCGTGCGGCCGCGACTTCACGCCCGCGGGTGGGCGCCCGCGGCCCCGACTACAACCCCGACTACAACAATGAGAGGATTCTCATCCCGATCTCACCGTCTCCTCATTAACGAATCGTAAAGTAGCTGTAGAGTCGATTGACCCGGAGACGTTCGAGCGTCAACGACTGGCAGGCACATCGCCTGCACCAGCAATGCGACGACAGGGCAAGGGATGTTCTTCGTCAGCACGGAAGCCTGGCCCCGGCCCTGACGGCCAGCCAGTGCGACAGCGGCACGTCGCAGCCACGGCCTGAGCCCGACAAAGCGGGCGACGGCACTCGCGGCACCAGAGCGGAGCCCAAAACGTGGCGGCTCACGCCGAGGAAGCGGTCGCACAGTACGTTCGTTTCGGATCGACACCAGCCTTAAGGAGGCAATCACATGACACCGACCTTTGGAAACCTCGCCCCCGCCTTGACCAGCAACAACCTGGCAGCCGAAAGTCGGAGCGGCCGGCGTCGGCGTCGGCGCCGCGGTGGACGTAGCCGCAGTGGACGTAGCCGCAACAGCCGCACGTAGGTAGCGACCCGCTAGTTCGCCTCGGGCTGGGAGCGTCAG
>JACCYK010000668.1 GCA_013696525.1 Chloroflexia bacterium | reverse complement strand
CCCGCGGCGGCTATCTCGAGCGCAAGCGAGAGTTGCTCGGTCGCCTGCTGATTGATGTCATCGAGCCCCGGTCGATCTTGGACGTGGGCTGTGGCAGCGTGGAGGTTGTCGGGGAATTCTCATTCTCGGGCAAGTACACCGGAATTGATCTCTCGCCTTCGATCCTCAAGCGAAACCGGCAGTTGCGACCGGATTGGACATTCATCGAAGGCGACTTCCTGGCCCTTGCCCCCGGTGGAGGGCTGGACGCTGATCTCGTCATCTGCTTCGATGTGCTCGCATATCAGCACGACGAGGAAACCTACCAGAGGTTCGTCCAGGAGCTGATGAACGTGACGCGGCGGGTCGCCATCATCAATGGCTTCGATTCAAGCCATGGGCGCGGAAAGGCGCCAAAGTTGACCGCCTATCATGAGCCACTCTCGTCCACCTTGTCGCAACTGGATGCCGGGCAAGTGTCAAAGGTTGGACGGTTCCGGGGCACGAGTGTCTTCCGGGTCGACAAGCTACCGGTGATGTCGGTTGAGTAGTCACCGGTGGCCGCGGGGTTGATTGATGGCCGGCAACAACGTATTAGTCAGCGGCACGCCGCGCTCGGGGACGACGCTGACCTGTCATTTGCTCAACAAGCTGCCGGAGACGGTCGCCCTCCACGAACCGATGAACGTGAAAGCGTTTGCCTCGCTCGCCAGCCACGACCAGATCGCCGATGCGATTGAGCGGTTTTGCGATGAGCAGCGCCATGCGATCCTCGCCCGCGGCGTGGCGATCTCGAAGAACGCCGGCGGCAAAGTTCCGGATAACCCGATTGAGACGACGCGCTCGACCGACCGGCTCCGCCGCAGCGTCGTCTCCCGCGGTGAGATTGCCGTGTCCAAGCCGCTCTCTCCCGAGTTCAGCCTGGTCATCAAGCACAACGCCGCCTTCGCCGCCACCCTGGCGACGCTGGTCCGCCGGTTCCCGGTCTACGCCATCATCCGCAACCCGTTGGCCACCCTGGCCTCCTGGTCCACCGTCGCGATCCCCGTCCAACTGGGCGGCGCCCCCGCCGCCGAACGGATCGACGCGAGGCTGAAGGAGCGGTTGGCGACGTTCACGGATGACCTGGACCGGCAGATTTTCCTGCTCGGGTGGTATCACGAGCAATACCACCGCTATCTTCCCCCCGAGGCGATCATCCCCTACGAATCAATCGTGGCATCGGGCGGCAAAGCGCTCAGCGTGGTGCGGCCGGCGGCAGCCGCGCTGGCCGAGCCGCTGGCGAGCCAGAACGCGAGCACCCTGTACGACTATCCCAACATGGTCCGGATCGGCGAACGGCTGCTGCGCTCCGAGGGCGCCCAGTGGACCTCGTACTCAAAGGCGAGCGTCGCCCAACTGCTCGACGAGATGAGCCGGGCATGGTCGAGCGCCGGGTCAGTGCCGACGTAGAACGATGCTCGAGACCGTTGTCCAGCGCGATCGCCGCGCGGGCGGTGCGCTGGAATGAATTCCGCGCTGAGCACCGGAAAGTCCCTTCGGGACTGAATACGATCCACATTCTATAAGCGAGGTTAATCTCATTTTAATCGTATCCAGTTTCGCGTATCGCACGTTCCGTCCTTAGTCCTGAAAGGACTTCGTCATGCTCAGCGCGGAATTTATTCCAGCGCGACGCCAACGCGACCTCGGCTATTGCCACCTGTTTCGGAAATCGCACCAGCCCGTGGATCAGACGAGAACCGGCGACCGTAGCTCGGCGGCCCGATCGGATTCCACTGGTGCGCGATCGCTGGCCGATTGCTCGAACTGGGTGCGGTACAGCTCGGTGTAGCGGCCGCCGGCGGCGAGCAGCTCGGAGTGGGTGCCGCGCTCGATGATCCGGCCCGCCTCGATCACCAGGATCAAATCGGCGGCGCGCACGGTCGACAGCCGGTGGGCGATCACGATCGAGGTGCGGCCGGCCAGGGCTTCGGCCAGCGCCGCCTGGACCGCGGCCTCGGAGGTCGAGTCCAGGTGCGCCGTGGCCTCGTCCAGGATGACGACCCGCGGCCGCGCCAGCAATAAGCGGGCGATCGTTAGGCGCTGGCGCTCGCCGCCGGAGAGACGGTAGCCGCGCTCGCCGACGACGGTATCCAGGCCGTCGGGCAGCGCCGTCACCAGGTCGAACAGGCGGGCCCGGCCCAGCGCATCCCACATCTCGGCCTCGGTGGCGTCCGGCCGGACGAAGCTGAGGTTGCTTCGGATCGATTCGTGAAAGAGGTGCCCATCCTGGGTCACCATGCCCAGGGTGTCCCGGATCGAGGCGAATGTCAGCTCGCGGACATCGATCCCGGCCAGCCGGACCGCGCCGGCGTCGACGTCGTACAGGCGGGGAATAAGCTGGGCGATGGTCGATTTACCGGCCCCCGATGAGCCGACAAGGGCGACGAGCTGGCCCGGCTCGGCCCGGAACGAGACATCGTGCAGGACCTCGACCCCGGCTCGCTCGTCGAGCACCGCCACCTCCTCCAGCGAGGCAAGCGACACTTTCTCCGCCGACGGATAGGCGAACCGCACCCCGTCGAACTCGACCGAAACCGGCCCGTCCGGCACCGGCCGGGCGTCTGGCCGCTCCCGGACCAGCGGCTCCAGATCGAGCACCTCGAACACCCGCTCGAAGCTGACCAGGGCGCTCATCACCTCGATGTGGGCGCTGGAGAGCGCGGTCAGCGGGGCGTAGAGCCGGGTCAGCAGCAAGGCGAGGGCGACGATGTCGCCGGTATCCAACTGCCCGCGCAAGGCGAAGAACCCGCCCAGACCGTAGACCAGGGCCAGCGCTAGGGCGGACACCAGCATGAGCGCGGTGAAAAAGAACGTTTGCAGCATCGCGGTGCGAACCCCGATGTCACGCACGCTGCTGGCCCGCGTCGCGAACTCGGCCGATTCACGCGGCGGATGCCCAAAGAGCTTGACCAGGGTGGCGCCGGGGGCGGAGAAGCGCTCGGTCATTTGGGTGCTCATCGCCGAGTTGTAGTTGGCCGCTTCCCGTTGCATGTGAGCCATCCGAGCGCCCATCCGCCGCGCCGGGAAGACGAAAATCGGCAGCAGCACCAGCGCCAACACGGTGATCTGCCAGGAGATGCCGATCATCACGATTAAGGTGAGGACAAGGGTGACGATATTGCCGACCACGCCGGACAGGGTGTCGCTGAAGGCCCGCTGGGCACCGATGACGTCGTTGTTCAGCCGGCTGACCAGGGCGCCGGTGCGGGTGCGGGTGAAAAAGGCGACCGGCATCTGTTGCACATGGTCGAACACCGCCGTCCGCAAGTCGAGGATGAGACTTTCCCCGATGTTGGCGGAGAGCCAGCGGGTGACGACGCCGATGCCGGCATCGACGACCGCGATCACGGCGATGAGGGCCGCTAATTGGATGACCAGGCCGGAGTCATTCCCGGCCACGATCGCGTTGACGACCTGGCCGGCGAGGACCGGGGTGGCGACGGCCAGGGCCGCGCCCAGCACGCTAAAAATGAGGAACAAGATCAGCCAGCGGCGATGGGGCCGGGCGAAGGCCGCGATCCGCCGCAAGGTGGCTTTGGAGAAGGCGCGCCGTTCTTCCTGCGCGTGCATCGTGCTGTAGAGTGAATGCCAGGCGCTCATTTCCATGCTCAAGCCGCACCTCCATGGCCGTGTGTCATCATCAACATCAAGAATACGACCTCAAGCTTGGTTGCGGTGGTCAATGGGCCGTGCGGCCTATTGACCACGTCGCAACCAACCGCCCGTCCTTCGCGTCGCGGGCGGTCAGGCGGCGCGGCTGACATCAACCGGCGCCTGGTTGCCCGGTCTCGGCAGGCTGGTGGGCTCGGCTCCAGCGTTGACGCGGCGGAGGACCAACGCGGCCACGACCGCCATGCCGGCCATGACGACGGCGCCCAACGCTGCAACCACATGCAACCCCTGGAGAAACGCCTCGCGGGTCGTGGTCAACAGGGTGGCGCCGAGCGGGCCGGAGAGTTGCCCGGCCACCGCCACGGCACCGCCCAGGGTATCGCGGGCGGTCGCCGCCGTCTCTGGCGGGACGCCGGCGGGAAGGGTATTGGCCACCGCGCCGCGATACAGCGCGGTGCCGATGCTGCCGAGCACCGCGATCCCGAGCGCGCCGCCGAACTCGATCCCGGTCTCCGAGATCGCCGCCGCCGCTCCAGCCCGCTCCGGGGGCGCCGCTTCGAGGATCATATCGGTGGTCAACGTGATGACCACGCTGAGGCCGATTGCCATCAACGTCGAGACGGCGACGATGAGACCGAGCGAGGTCTGGCTGGTCCGCGTCAGGAGCGCGAAGGCGACGGCGGTCACCGCCAGGCCGGCGGTGATGAGGGTCACGGGCGAGACGCGGGTCACGATCCGGGGCGTCAGGTTGGAGCCGGCGATGAAGGCGAGGGCCGGGGGCAATGTCCACAGGCCCGCCTCGAACGGTGTCAATCCGATGACCAGTTGCAGGTACTGGGCGGTGAACAGGAAGAACCCGAACTGGAAGAAGAAGGCCAGCGTGTTGGTCGTCAGCGCGGCGCTGAAGACCCGGTTGGCGAACAGGCCGAGGTCGAGCAGGGGTTCCGGCAGCATGCGTTGCCGGCGGAGGAAGAGGGCGCCGATACCCAGCCCGGCCACGATGGTGAGGACGGGAACCGGGCCCAAGCCGGTCTCGGCGATCCGCTTCAGGCCGAAGATCACCAGCAGCACCGCCGCCAACGATTGCGCGGCGCTGAACAGATCAAACCGGCCGGGGTCGGGGTCTCGATACTCCGGCAGGAGGAAGGGACCGAGCGCCAAAAGCAGAACCATCACCGGCACATTGACGAGAAAGACCGAGCCCCACCAGAAGCGCTCCAGCAGCGCCCCACCGAGCAAGGGGCCGATCGCGCTGCCGGCCGAAAAGCCGGAGATCCAGACCCCGATGGCGGCGGTCCGTTGGCCGGGATCGGCGAACATGTTGCGGATCAGGGACATGGTCGAGGGCATCAAGGTCGCGCCGGCGATGCCAAGCAGGGCGCGCGCCACGATCAGCATTTCGGCGCTCGTCGAGTACGCGGCCAGCATCGAGGCGGCGCCGAAGGCGACCGCGCCAAACAGCAGGAGCTTGCGACGGCCGATCCTGTCCCCCAGTGTCCCCATCGTGATAAGGGAGCCGGCGATCAGGAACCCGTAAATGTCGACGATCCAGAGGAGCTGGGCGCTCGTGGGTGCCAAATCCCGGCTGATGGCCGGCACCGCGAGATGCAGCACGGTGAGATCGATCGCGATGAGCAAGGTCGGCAGGATGAGGACGGCGAGCCCGATCCACTCTCGCCGGCCGGCCCGGGGCACGGTGATTTCCTTCACAATAGATCCCTTCCCGCCGGCGTCGTGGTGACGCCGGTCCAGATGATGGCGCTCATTGGTTCGCGACCGGGGCGGCGCGTTGGTACAGTACCTTCAGCCCGGCCGGGAACTGGCCCAGCATCCGGCGCGAGGACGACTCGCGGGACGATCGGGCCACTGAGCATGGAACGCGCGACCGCGTTCGCCGTGAGACGGTCGCTTGCCTCCTGCCGGCGGGTCCGGCGGGTCCGGCGGCGAGCCGTCGGTCACTCGGGAACAGAGCGAACATGTGTTCGCTTCCAGTTCCCATGATACCGTCGCATGCGGTCAGAACGTGACCTCATGCGGGTCGGGTTTCGGCTCGCGGTGCAGACCGGCCAGGCCGTGGTCTGGCAAGCCAAGCGCCGAACACGCGGAGCGGCAGCATCCGCCCGCTCGGCCGAGGATCAGCCCGGGTAGGCAAAACCGGTGTTCGCCTTCCGGCCGCGCGATGGGTAGATGGGTGTCGTTGATCGGGAACGAAGGCGGATTGCGGCCGATGAACGTGATGAGCCTGCTTGAAGTGCGGTTGCGGACCACGGAGCCGATTGTCTTGCCGCGGGCGGTCGCCCCGGTCCTGCATGGCGCGATCCATCGCCTGCTCGAAGGCTTCGATCCCGAGTATGGGCAGCAGATCCATGGCCGGCAGTTGAAGCCACTGTCGATGTCACCCCCGCAGCTCTGCCAGGCGCCGGATCGTGAGCTTGGCGGCGCCTCCCTAATCCCCGGCACCGTGCTGGCGGCCCGGATCGGCGTGCTTGAAGCGTCGTTGCTTGGGATCCTCCTGGCGGAGCTGCTGGCGCACCGGCAGACCTCGGTACCGCTGTCGCTCGATGGCCGGGGCGCCGTGGTCGAGGATGTGCGGCTTATCGGCGGCCCGATCACGTACCACGGCTTCGCCCGCCTGGCCCGGCCAGTCAGCGAGCTCGGGCTCCAGTTCGTGACGCCGACCATCGTTCGCCGCAAGCGTGAGGACAAGCCGATCACCCGCGGACCGGACCCCCGGCCCCTCTTCGGCGGCTACCTGCGGCGCTGGCGGGCGTTCGCCCCGCCCGGCCTGACGTTAACCGTGACCGAAGAGTTGATCGCGATCAACATCGCCCTCATCGCCGGCCAGTGCGCGCCGCGCGCCGTTGATCTTGGAAAGTTCCGGCAGCACGGGTTTACCGGCTTGGCCTGGTATCGGATCGATGGCGATGACCGTTTCCGGGCTGAGATCGCGACGCTGGCGGCCTACAGCGCCTATTGCGGAACGGGCGCCCGCACCGCCTACGGCATGGGCCAAACCATCGTCCACGGCCTAGCGCCGCCGCCCGGCGACGATCCTACTGCCCTTGCGGGGCGCGCTTCAGGTCCTTGCTGACCGCTTGGAGCGCGGTCTCGGCCTCTTCGGCGAGACGCTGAGACCGCTCGTCGTCGGTCTCACGGCGGCGGGCTTCGCCAAGCGCTTCGGCCTCATTCTGGATCGTGGCCTCGTTCTCGGCCATTGCTTGCTTGGCGTCCTTGTACGGCTGCTCGCCCTTCTCGGTCTGGTCGCGATTCCGGCCGTGGGGATGTGGATAGGACATCGTCGCCTCCTGTGATTGCTTGCCGCGGTCCGCGCTGGACCGGCGGCGATGCACGGCGCGTGCCAATGCCGAGCCGGGCCACGCCCGTCGCTTGGGCAGTGAGACTCAGGTTACGCCGTCGCCTCGATCTGGCACAGCGCATGCATAGCCGGGGCTGAGCCGGGTCGCCCGTGACCCGGCCGGCTGACATTCAACCCCGGAGGCGCCACGATGGCAGACGCCCGACCACAAGCCGAGGAAGCCCAGGAATCGTTCTTTCGCGTGACGGACAATATTCCCGAAGAGTCGTGGTACTGGCTCTCGTTGGGATCGATCGTCATTTCGGCCATTCTGAAGCTGACCGGCAAGAACCATGGCGCGCTTTTTGTCGGCCAATGGGCGCCGACCTTCCTCCTGTTCGGCCTCTATCACCGCCTCATTCATCCGAGCAAGCGGTAACCGAGGCGCGATCCTCACCCCGTTGCCGTCCAACCACGGGCAATCGGCGCGTCTCGCGTGTGGGCCCACGACCGCGGATGTCTATCGTGAGATGAGGGAAGCGGGCGCTCACGAGCTGAGCGCCCGCTTGATTCGCGCGGTTGGGCGGTTAGCCGGAACCCGGCGTTGCCTCGTCGCTGGCGCCGGCCGGCGGCGCGTCGCCGTGGGACATTCCCGGCGCCACGATGTACCACAC
>JACCYK010000644.1 GCA_013696525.1 Chloroflexia bacterium | reverse complement strand
CTCCTCATCAATCCCCGCGGCCTCTTCCCGGAAACGGCCCAAGTCTCGCGCTGGCTGGACGAGCGAGTGGCGTCGATGCGCGCGGCGGCCAAGCGCCCGATGTCGTAATCGATTCGCTTGAGCCCCGGTGGCGAGGACATCGGCAACCGGGTACGCTTCGCGGGGCACGCGCGGGGGAGACCTCCGGCCGCCCAGGCGAGGACGCGGCCCTCTTCTGCCAGTCGATCTCCCGGCGCTTGCTCATCAGCGACCCCCGTCCGTCTTGATCCCTCCCCCGCTCCGCCACGTCGGGGAACGAGGCAGCGGGCGAGGGCCGTTTGGCAACCCAAGTGATCACCCGAAGTCCGTGTCGCGCCGAGCCGGTGGCAAGGGAAGGAAGCATCGTGCGGATAACGAAGGCGACGACGTTCATCGTTGGCAACCCCTGGAAGAACTGGCTCTTCGTGCGGGTGGATACCGATCAGGCCGGGCTCTATGGCATCGGCGAGGGCACCCTGAACGGGTTTGCCAAGTCGATCGAGGCCACGATCCACGAGCTTGCCCCGCGCTACGAAGACCAGGACCCCTTTCAGATCGAGACGATTTACCAGCGAATGACCCGCGACATGTATTCCGATGGCGGCCAAATTCACGGCAACGCGGTCGCCGCCATCGAAACCGCCTGCTGGGACATCATCGGTAAAGTCACCGGCCGTCCCATCTATGATCTTCTGGGTGGCCGGTATCACGAGTCGCTTCCCGCGTATGCCAACGGCTGGTACGCCGGCCCGCGCACCCCGGAGAGCTTCGCCGAGCTGGCGCGAGTAGTCGTCGCCCGCGGGTACAAGGCGCTCAAGTTCGATCCGTTTGGCGCGGCCTGGCGGACGATGGATCCGGTCGAGCGCAAGCTCTCCATCGACATCATCGCCGCCGTCCGGGAAGCGGTCGGGCCCGATGTCCAGATCATGGTCGAGGGCCACCGCCGGTTCTCCGTGGCCGAGGCGATCTGGATTGGCGAGCGCATTGTGGAATACGCGCCGACCTGGTTCGAGGAGCCAACCGATCACACCAAAATTGACGCCACCGCCGAGGTCGGGCGCCGCCTGGCGGTCCCGGTCGCCGCCGGGGAGAGTTTCACCACGACTCACCAGTTCGCCGAGCTGCTCAAGACCAACGCGGTCCACATCTTGCAGCCCGACCCATCGAACATGGGCGGCATCTGGCGGACCCGGATGGTCTGCGCCATGGCTGACGCCAACTACGCGGTCGTGGCGCCGCACCAAGCGCAGGGTCCGGTATCCACCGCCGCCTGCGTCCAAATCGGCGCCTGTACCCCCAACCTCTTGGTGCAGGAGCTGTTTGACGAGTTTAACGTCGAATGGGAGCGCGAGGTCGTCGTGCCGCCGGTCGAGGTGGTCGATGGCCGCATCCAGATCCCAACCGGTCCCGGCCTCGGGATCGACCTCAACTGGCGGGAGATCGAGAAGCATCCCTACCAAGTCTCGAACTTCCTGCCGCTCTTCGCGCCCGGCTGGGAGCGCCGGGAAGGGGCGCGGCAATCGCTGCCCGATGCCGCCGCCGCGGTCGACGCGGCGGATCAGACCGCGTAGCCAGCAACCGAATGATACGATTCCCGGTAGCCATGCGTCTCAACAGGTGTAGGGCCGGTCCCGGCGCCACCCGCCACGACCAATCCGGCTGGGATCGACCAGTGATGGAGACACCAATGCAGCACCCCCGACCCGCCGCGTTCCCTCGCCGCCGCGCCCGGTGGCCGCTCCTCGCCCTGGCCGCCCTCTCACTGGCGATCGTCGTTCCCGCCCCGGCGCCGGCCCAGGAGACCGGCCAGGTAATCACCAGCCCGAGCGAATCGGCGCCGATAATCTCGACCATGATGGGGGAGGTGCCTTCGACCGGCGCCCGCCGGCCGGGGCCCGTTGACCAAGCGCCGCTCCAGGCCGCACGGCTCCCCGGCCTCGCCCCGGTTGCCCTGGCAATTGAACGCTCCGGCATCGACGCCCAAATCGAGCCGCTGAAGGTCATCAACGGCGAGATGCAGGACCCCACCGGGCCGTGGACGGTGGCCTGGTATGACAACTTGGCCTCCCTCGGCGAAGGCGGCAACGTCGTCATGGCCGGCCACATCGACTACTGGAACGTCGGCCCCGCCGTCTTCTACAGCATCGACGAGCTCCTCGAAGGCGACGAAATCACTGTCATCGCCGACGACGGCCAGGTCTTCACCTACGCCGTTGAATGGGTCCGCCAGTACGACGCGGACGACGTACCGTTGGACGAGGTCGTCGGCTCGACCGGTACCGAGAGCCTCACCCTCATCACCTGTGGCGGCACCTTCGACTACACCACCGCCGAGTACCTGAACCGGACGGTGGTGCGAGCCACGCTGGTGACCAGCTAGGGTGACCTCGTTCCAATCGGGACAATCGAGCAGGCGACGGCGCGTGGTATGCTGGGCAACCGTCCAATCACCGCTCGTCACGTCGCGGGGAAGCGCCGCGGCCCAAGGAAATGATCCATGAACGCGGTCCAGAGCCCGGCGGCCCCGGCCGGTGCCCACCTGCAACAGATCGACGTCCGCTGCATGGAATGCGGCGCGCGGTTCACCGGCGATCAGGTGATCACCCGCTGTCCGGTCTGTGGCGGTTTGCTCGATGTCGTCATCCCGACCGGCCGCGCCCTGAGCCGCGAGGCGTTTACCCGAGATCAAACCGAACCGCTCCGGCATTCCGGTGTCTGGCGCTACCGTCCCTTATTGCCGGACCTCCCGCTCGAAAGCATCGTCAGCCGCCGCGAAGGCAATACCCCGCTCTACACTGACGACCGCCTCACCGCGCACTCCGGCATTGCCCACGGCGCCCTCGCCTTTAAGCATGAAGGGCATAACCCGACCGCGTCCTTCAAAGACCGGGGGATGACGGTCGGCGTCAGCCATGCCAAGGCGGCCGGCGCCCGCGTCCTGGCCTGCGCCTCGACCGGCAACACCTCCGCCTCGCTGGCGTCGTATGCCGCCAGCGCCGGGCTGCCCTCTCTCGTCTTCATCCCGGACGGCAAGATCAGCGGCGGCAAGCTGGCCCAAACCATTGCCTATGGGGCAACCGTCGTCCAGATCGCGGGCGATTTCGACCGCGCCCTGGCCTTGCTTCGCGAACTGACCGGCACCTATCAGATCTACCTGGTCAACTCGGTCAATCCATTCCGCCTGGAAGGCCAAAAGACCATCATCTTCGAGATGCTGGAGCAGCGCGACTGGCGGGTGCCGGATGTCTTCGTGATCCCCGGTGGCAACCTGGGGAACACGGCCGCGTTCGGCAAAGCCCTCACCGAGCTGCTCGCCGTCGGCTTGATCGACCGCGTGCCGCGGCTGGTCGTGGTGCAGGCCGCCGGCGCCGCCCCCTTCGCCGGTTATTTCGATTCCGGCTTCACCAGCTTTGGGCCGGTGGTTGCCGAGACGGTGGCGACCGCGATCAAGATCGGCAATCCCGCCAGCACCGCCCGCGCCCGGCGCTCAATCGAGCAGACCAACGGCATCGTCACCACGGTCAGTGACGCCGAGATCATGGACGCCAAAGCCGCCATCGACCGGGTCGGCATCGGCTGCGAGCCAGCCTCCGCCGCCTCGCTGGCCGGCCTGCGACGCCTCATTCAGGATGGCGTTCTTCCGGCCGGCCTCGATGCCGTCTGCTTGCTGACCGGGCATGTCCTTAAGGATACCGAGGCGATCATCGACTACCACCTCGGGACCGGGGCCGCCGACCGGACGGGGGTGAATCGCCCGCTGCGCGTTGCGGCCGAGATCCCGGCGCTTGAACGGGCCCTGGCCGATGCGCTTCACGGTTAGCGCCCCGGCTTCCTCGGCAAACC
>JACCYK010000643.1 GCA_013696525.1 Chloroflexia bacterium | reverse complement strand
GGGTTTGGTCTCCCAGTAGCGGCTGGCTCAGGGCCAATCAAGTCTGGCGATGTCTCGTTCGACTGAACGACTAAACGGAGCCGCGAGAGATTCCGCATGAGCTCGCCGAATTGAAACCATCGGTGCCGGGAGAGGGATTCGAACCCTCACGGGGTCACCCCCGCCGCATTTTGAGTGCGGTGCGTCTGCCATTTCGCCACCCCGGCGGGGGGACTCCCAAAGTTTAGCCGAATCACGTCCATCCCGTCCGCCTGCCGTCCTACCAAAAGGTTAAGGGTTGGGCCGCCATCTCCCATTTACGAACCGGCGAACTCGCGATATGCTCGACTTTGGTCCCAGCACTGGGATGTGGACCGCGGATGGCCGCGCCAGCAAGCGCCGGCCCTCGGATTGGAAAGGAAGCGCGATGACAATTTCCAGCGGTGCGGTTAGTCGCTCTCTGTGTCTCGGCGCGGTCCTCGCCTTTGCCGGCCTTGCCGCCCTCGTGCCTGGCGGCGTGGCGCAGACGCCGGTAGCGGAGGGTGGGGACGGTCCCCATCCGGCGCATATCCATACCGGCACCTGCGGCGACGGGCTCGGCGAGGTTGTCCTCCCCCTGACGGACGTGGCGATGGCTGAAGGCGAGCACAGCGGTGCGGACACCGTCCATGCGATCAAGTCCAGCCATACCGTCGTCGACGCGCCGCTTCAGGATATTATCGACGGCGGTCATGCGATCAACGTCCACCTGAGCGCCGAGGAGATCGGCACCTACATCGCCTGCGGCAACATCGGCGGCGTCGTCTTCGATGACGACGGCCGGATGGAGCTGACGATCGCCCTGGGCGAGATCGATGGCTCCGGCCACGTCGGTATCGCTTGGCTCGGCGCCGAAGGCGATCAGACAGAGGTTGCCGTGACGCTAATCGAGCCCGAGAGCATGGAGTAGCCTCCGACCCCACGCGATAGGCACGAGGAAGGACCGGCGCGACGCCGGTCCTTCCGCATGGTACGGCTCGTTTTCGGTCGCGCCTCCGGTCGCGCGCCATGGCGAACGCGCCCCAAGCTATCCTCGATTGCTAACGTTTCCGCCGTGCCATGCCCGAGGAGGCTGAAGTTAATGGCTCCTGATGTCGCGACCATGCCCCAACTCCAGGACTATCAGCTCCTCATCAACGGCCGGCAGGTCCCGGCCGCCAACGGCAACACCTTCACCACCGTCAACCCGGCCACCAACCAGCCATTGGGACGGATCGCCAAAGCCGGCCGCGAGGATGCCGATCGAGCCGTTGCCGCCGCCCGCGCCGCGTTCGACGACGGCCCCTGGCCGCGGCTGACACCGCTCGAACGATCACGCATCCTGCATCGAGTGGCGGCGATCCTGCGCGATCGGCTGCCGGAGTTGGCGCGGATCGAGACGATGACCCGCGGCAAGATTATCGTCGAGTCACGAGGCGATATTACCGCCTCGGCCAACTGCTTTGAGTATTACGCGGGCCTCGTCACTCAGCTCTGGGGTGAGCAAATCCCGATGAATGGGCCGTTGCTCGACTACACGCCGCGGGAGCCGGTCGGTGTCTGTGCCCAGATCGTGCCCTGGAACTTTCCGCTGCTGATGGCGGCTTGGAAGCTGGCTCCCGCCCTGGCCGCCGGCAATACGCTGATCCTCAAACCGGCCAGTACCACGCCGGTCACCGCCCTCCTGCTGGGGCAAACCTGCCTCGAAGCCGGGGTGCCGGAAGGGGTCGTCAACGTCCTGACCGGGCCCGGCAAGGAGATCGGGCAGCATCTCGCCGCCCATCCGGGAGTCGATAAAGTGGCCTTCACCGGCGAAACCGGGACCGGACGCCAGATCATGGCGACCGCCGCCGGCACCATCAAGAAGGTCTCGCTGGAGCTGGGCGGCAAGAGCCCGAACATCGTCTTCCCCGATACCAATCTCGACGAAGCGGTGAATGGCTCATTGTTCGCCGTCTTCTCCAACGCCGGCCAACGCTGCACGGTGCGGACCCGGCTTTTCCTCCACCAAGATATTCACGACGAGTTCATGTCCCGCTTCCTCACCAAGGTGCGGTAGATCCGGATCGGCGACCCGTTGGAGCACGAGACGCAGATGGGTCCCGTCATCTCCCCCCAACAGCAAGACCGCATCCTGTCCTATTGCGCGACGGCACGCGATGACGGCGCGGAACTCGTTGCCGGCGGCAGGAAGATCGAGCGCGACGAGTTGTTGAATGGCAATTTTGTGGAGCCGACAGTCTTCGACCAGGTCCGGGCCGACATGCGACTGGCCCAAGAAGAAGTGTTCGGGCCGGTCCTCGCCGTGATCCCCTTCGGGTCTGAGGACTAGGTCGTGCGGATGGCTAACAGCACGATCTACGGCTTGGCGGCCACGATCTGGACGAACGATATCAA
>JACCYK010000623.1 GCA_013696525.1 Chloroflexia bacterium | reverse complement strand
CCATTATAGGTGTACCAGGCCAGCCCAATCTGGGCGCTGTGGAGCGTCAGCCCCTGATCAGCGACGGCACGGCGGACGCGCGCCGCCATGGCGCCACGCTCGGCAGCCGGCCACCATGGATCAAGGTGGTCAAAGGTGAACTGAACCAGCTCGAGCCCCAGCTCCTCGCGCACCAGCCGGGCCCATCGCTCCGGCTCCGGCCACCGCTTGAGGGCAAAGCTGAGATTGATTCCGAACTCCATGGCATCCTCGCGAAGCGCATTCGGGACGGTGAGCCTGGCGACGGCTCCGCCGCCCGACGACTATTTGACGGCACCCATCGTTAGGCCACGCACCAGGTGGCGAGAGACGATGGCGGCAAAGACGACGACCGGTAGGACGATCAGCGTCCCCGTCGCCATCATCGCTCCCCAGCGAATCCCGAAGCCGGTCATAAAGTTGGCCGCCTCGACCGGCGCGGTCTTGGCCTCCGCCCGCGTCAGCACCAGCGCGAACAAGAACTCGTTCCAACTGAAGACAAAGCAGAGAATCGCCGCCACGACGATGCCTGGTATCGCGAGCGGCAAGACGATCGTCCGCAAGGCTTCCCATTGGTTCGCCCCATCGACGAGCGCGGCCTGGTCGATCTCGCGCGGGATCGCGCGAAACTGGTCGATGCAGAGCCAGATGACAAGTGGGATGTTGAAGGTGAGGTAGGTCAGGATCAAAACCAAGTGGGTATCGAGCAACGAGAAATCGCGCGCCAGGAGGAAAAACGGGAGGGCAACGACGATTGGCGAGATGAAGCGGTTGGAGATGATCCAGAACCACAGGCTCGCCTTGCCCCGGAAATCGAAGCGCGCCATCGCGTAGGCGGCCGGGGTGCCCAGCAGGAGCGCGAGCAGCGTCGAACCGGTGGCGACAATCAGACTGTTGCGGAGGCCCTTGGTGACGACGCCCTCGGCGAAGACCTCACGGTAGTGCTCGAACGTTGGCTCGAAAATGAAGACCGGAGGTATCGCGAACGTCTGGTTCCCGGTCTTGAGCGAGGTCGAAGCCATCCAATAGATCGGTACCAGGATAAAGACGGCCAGCAGGAGGATTGCGACCAACTGGGCGATATCGGCGAGCGAGATCCGCCACCGCCGCCGTGACCGCTGGCTGGGCCGGGGGCTTGAACTGACGGTGGCCGAGGATGCGCTCACGCTTCGATCTCCCGGTAGAAGAGCCGGATGTAGGTCTGGGCCAGGACGTTGCAGAGAACGAGCAGCAGGATCGCCTGGGCCGAGGCGAGCCCCATATCAAACACGCGAAAGCCGACCCGCTGCACGTAGACGCTGACCAGATCGGTGGCGACGCCCGGTCCGCCGCGGGTCAGGACGAAAATCATGTCGAAGAGCTTGAGGATGTCGGCGGTCCGAATGATCAACACCGCGGTGAGCCCCGGCAAGAGGTACGGGAGCTGGACGTACCAAAAAATCTCGAGGGCCCGGTTGGTCTCCAACCGCGAGGCCTCGATAATGTCCGGTGAGACCGAGGTGAGCCCGGACATCGCCACCAGGGCGACAAAGGGAAGCCATTGCCAGGTGTCGGTTAAGGCAATCGTCGCCATGGCAGCGCTGGAGTCACCGAGCCAGTTGACCGGCGGGATGCCGATGAGCCCCAGTGCCCAGTTGAACAAGCCGAAATCCCGGTTGTAGACCAGCCGGCCGATGAGTCCGACCACCGTCGGCGTCGTCGCGATCGGGAGCACGAGGAGGACACGGGTGATGCCGGAGAGCCGCCGCCAGCGCGTGCTCGTCAGGAGCAGGGCGACCGCAACGCCGAGGACGATTTGCACCGGAACCGTGAGCAGGAAGAAGAGTCCGGTGCGCGAGAGGGAAGACCAGAAGAGCGGGTCCTGCAAGGCCGTCGCGTAGTTAGCGAAACCGACCCAGGGTGTGCCAAGATAAGGCTTCGTGACCTGGTAAAGCTGAAAACTGGTGCGCAGCGCGTAGAAGAGCGGATAGACCCCGATCAGGACCAGCACGATGACCGCCGGCGCGATCATCAAGACGGGCGTGCGGTCGACCCGCGGGCGTCGCCAACGCCACGCCGGTCTGGCCAGCGTCAGGTCCGCGGCAGGTGTCGGATCACGGTGCGCCTCGCTCATCGAGCCAAGTCCTCGCCCGGTCGCCGGCCAAGCGCCGGGACTGGCGGATCGCGACGCCCGCTGCCTATGCCGTCGCGTCGCTCATTCCAGGTTCGTGTGGCGCGCCCGCATTTGCTCCGGCGTTTGTGCGGTCCGCTCTCGCAGCAGCATAGAGAGCAGGTCGAAGAAGATCAAGAGCGCCGCCTCGTAGAGACTGCCCATCGGCAACAGGCTGACTACCGGACCGGTATCGTCGGCCATTGTTTGTGCCGGCAGATGGATCACCACATCAGCCTGTCGCGCTGCCTCGCCCCGCGGCTGGGCAGTGACGACGAGCGTTCGGGCCTCTGCCGCGTGGGCGACGCCAAGCAGGCCGAGCGCGGTCGAGAACGCGCCGGGTCCGGCGCTAACGATCAGGAGGTCGCCAGGGCCGACCGGCGGCGTGGTCATGTCGCCGACGATATGTGCGTCGAGCCCGAGGTGCGCCAGGCGCATGCCGAAGGCCTGCATCATGAGACCCTCCCGCCCGACGCCATAGCAGGCAATGCGTTGAGCCTGGAGGATTTCGTCAGTCATTTTGGCGGCGGCCGCGGAGGTGGCGGGCGTAAAGACACCCGCCACTTCATCCAGTGCTTGCCGCGCCAGCGCCGGGATGTCGGGTGCTCCCCGCGACCCTATCATCATCGCCTCAGCCGCCGGCTACCGAACGGGCAACACCGCTTGCATATCAGCCGCTCCGAAGCCGAACTATTGCAGCCTCGGCCGCTCGCCCGAGATGTACGGCTCGAGGAGCGGCATGAGCGCTTCCTCAATCACCCTCACCCCGTCCTCAACCGAGCTGCTGCCGAGCTGCATCTCGCTGCCGTATTGGGCAATGATCTCCGACATTTGTGGCCATTCCGGGAAGCGCGGTCGGAAGACTGGGTTCCCGTACTCATTCCACGACTCGACAAGCGGCTCGAAAAACGGGAAGCGCTCCCGGAGCGCCGAATCCTCGTACGGGCTCGTGCGGCCGGAGACGCCGCCCTGCTCGATGTATTCCGTGGCCTTCGCCTCGGAGGTGACCCACTGAATGAAGAGCCAGGCCGCCGCCTGCTTCTCCTCCGGGCTCTGCGAATTGACCGCCAGCGAGAACCCGCCCAGCGCCGGTTGCCGCCCGCCCGGTCCTTCCGGCTCGATCCCGATCCCGAGATCCTCGGCGATCGTCGAGGTTTCCGGATTGGCGAGCGTCTCGTAGAAGCCGCTCCACTCGTTAATGACCCCGACCCGGCCCTGCGCCAGGCCCTGCACGGTTTCGTCATGGTCCCATTCGACGACGTCCGGCGGCATGATCGCCATCAGGTCCTGGCGGAATTGGAGCCCAGCCATCGACTCGGGGGAGCTGAGGTTCGGCTCGAACGTGTCCGGATTAAGCAAACTGCCGCCGAAGGCCCAGACCATGCGCATGAACGAGTCCGCGGACTGGGTCTCGCCCCGGCGCGACTGGAGGGCGTAGGCGACCTGGTCGCCGGACGTCAACGCCGGACCATAGACGTCCTTCAGATCCTGCCAGGTGTTCGGGGGGGCATCGAAGCCGGCGTCGGCGAGCATCGCCCGGTTGTAGTACATCAATCCGGAGTAGTTATCGAACGGCAACCCGTAGACCACCTTGTCCCAGGTCCCGAATGATTCGAGCAGGATCGGAAAGAATCCGTCCAGGTTGAGGGCGGGGTCGGCCAGGGCCGGATTGTCGGTGAACGTGCTCAGCGGCGTGATCCATTGCGAGGCCGCGAACTCGCCGATCCAAACCACATCGACGAGGACGATGTCGTAAAATCCGGTGCCCCCGGTGAAGTCGAGCACCTGCTTCTCGCGACTGTTCTCATATGGCATGATCTCGACGTTGACCGTTATGCCGGTGATCTCTTGGAACTCTGGAAGCATGGCCTGGGCCGCCCGGTAGCCCGGCCGGTCCAGGAAGGGGGCGCCGATGGTGACCCCCTGGTATGGCTCGGCGGCCGCCGCGTAGTCAAATCCGGCGTCCTGAGCGCGGACCCAGGTCGGACGGCCAGCGAACGAGAAGGCGGTCAGCGCCGCCGTGCTAACACCCGCGCCTTTGAGGATTGTCCGTCGAGAATGCCTGGTATCCACAACTTCTCCGTCCTTTCCATCCGCGGCGATGATGAGGCATCGCTACCGCTCAACGGTGAGCCGGCAGCCATTGGGCCACCATGCTATCAATGGCATTGCCGGAGTGTCAATAGCCGGTTTTTCTGCTCCCAAGCTCATGTCTTTTGGAACGGGGAGACGGCACTCGCGCTATCGCGATGGCGGGCGTATCCGTTCGTCTTTGGCGGCGCCCGCGGCGACGACGGCCGCCCAATCAGCGCCAGCGTGCATCCAGCATCCGGTTCGCGAGCGTTGCGGCGGCGGTACCGCGACGAGCGAGACCCCTCAGGGGGCCAACGTCGCCTTGGCAGGCACGCCCTAATGATCCCGCGGGTTCAGGGCTGAGCGCAGGCCGCTGCCGATCAGCAAGAAGGCGCCGGTCGCGACCACGATGGCGGCGCCGGGAGCCAGGACGGTCCAGGGCGCTAACTGCATGAAGGCCCGGCCCTCGCTCACCATCGCTCCCCAGCTCGGGTCGGGCGGCGGCGGCCCGAGGCCAAGGAAGCTCAACGCCGTCTCCGTCAGCAGCACCTGGCCCAGAGCGAGGCTGACCTCGACGAGCACCGGCGAGGCGATATTCGGCAGGATGTGACGCCGCAGGATGTTGAAGTCCGAAACCCCGATCGACCGCGCCGCTTCCACAAACTCTCGTTCCCGGATCGACAGCGTGGGGGCGCGGGCGATCCGTGCCATCCGCGGCAGGTAGATGATGCCGATCGTGATCACCAGGTTTCGCACGCTCGGCCCCAGGATCGTCACGATCGTGATCGCCAGCAGGATGGCGGGAAAGGCGAAGAGCACGTCGAGCAGGCGCATGATCACGAGGTCGGCCTTGCCCCCGAAATACCCGGCAACCAGGCCCAGGCCAACCCCGATCAC
>JACCYK010000580.1 GCA_013696525.1 Chloroflexia bacterium | reverse complement strand
GGTACACATCGTCCGACAACGTCCGGCTGGCTGGCATCGCGTATCTCCGTGGTTCACGGCAAACGGGAGGGCGCATGGGTATCGGCCGGAGCGATTGTACGACGGTTGCGCCTTCCCCCCGAACGCGCCAGTGTCACTGGTGGCAGAGGCGATTGGGCGCCCCGCCCGCGGCCGGCGAGTGACGGCCGGCAGTGAGTGGTCGGTTACTATTGTCCGCGAACGACTGGAGACCCGGCGCCGCGTGAAGCGATGTGAGGCAAGGGCAATGAGCGGCCCCGTCACGATCCGACGCGCGACCGCGGACGACGCGGAGCTGATCTTCGCTTGGCGAAACGAGCCGGCGGCTCAGCGCTACCAGCCGTTGCGAACCCTTTCGCTGGCGCGGGTCCGGCAGAATCTCAGCGATCGGGCGGCACTCGAGCTTGGCCCGCACGTCTCCGGTGAGCTGCAATGGATCATCGTCGCCGCCGCTCGTCCCGTGGGATGGATCACGTTGCGAGTCCACAACCGGGAGCATGGGGTGGGAGAGCTAGGCTATACCGTTGGCTCGGCCTATCACCGCCGCGGCGTTGCGTCGGCCGCGGTCCAATTAATCCTTCCCGTTGCGTTCGGAGCCACCACCGGCACCAACCTTGGCGGTTGGAAGCACGGGCCGCCGTTGACAATGGGCCTTCCCGAAAGGTGCTCGAAGGCGCCGGCTTTCGTCTGGAAGGCATCGCCCGGGCCTCGGCGATCATCGGTGGCGTGCGCGTGGACCATGCTCGCTATGGGCTCTTGCGGACCGATTGGAACGTGACGCGAGACCCTGATCCGCGATGATGCGACATGCCTGATCCGGCCACGCCGGCGCCGAACCGCGGCGTCGTCACGCGGGGGGATCGCCTTGCCGCGTTTGATCGACGGTTTGGCCCGTTCTTCGCGATGCTGGGGCTGATCTTTCTGATCATCCTCGTGATCGACATCTCCTTACCGTTGACGCCAACCGAGCAGACGTGGATTCGCTTCGCGGAGTTCGCGATCTACGGCCTGTTTGTCTTCGAGTATGGCTGCCGGTTCGTGCTGGCGCCGGAGAAGACGGCGTTCTTGCGCCGCAACTGGCTGGCGTTGCTCGCGCTTGGCTTGCCGGTGCTGCGGCCGTTGATCGCCTTGCGGGTACTCCCGATCGCGGCGTCCGGCCAGGGCTTGGCGGCGCTGGCGATTACCCATCGCGGCTTCGCCGCGCTCCGGCAGCTGACCCGCGGCCGGCAGTTGGTGTACGTCGTCGCCCTCACCGTGACGATCGTTCTCCTGAGCGCGGGAGCCGTGTTCTATTTTGAGCGAGCCGAGGCGCGGACGCCGATCCGGAGCTTTGGTGAATCCCTCTGGTGGGCGTCGACGCTCGTGACGACGATCAATAGCGCCGACGATCCGGTCAGTACGCCGGGCCGACTGGTGGCGATCCTGCTACGGGTCTACGCGGTTAGTATCTTCGGGTACATCACCGCCTTCATCGCCACCTGGTTGATTGGGGAACGGCAGTCGATCGGGGTCGTGGCGGCCTCATCTTCGGCCCCGGCCGCGGATGGGGCGGTGTCCGGATCGCCGCCTGAGCAATGAACGAACCGCTCAAGCTGCCGTTTCTTGGTTGACAGCGGGGCGTTCTCGCGTAGAATCAACAAGACCGATCGGATGCGGGCAGGGGAGCCGGTGCGACCGGTCGACGGATGGGGATGGGTAGATGGCGCTGGGGCTAGCGGCGCTCCAAGTCGTGCTGGCCGGCACGCTGTTGGCGGCTGCCGCTGGAAAACTGCTTCGAAGTGACGAATTTGTGTCGGCGCTCCGGTTGAGTCACTTGCCGGAGCGGCTGGTTGCTGTCTTAGCGGTTCTCGTGCCGGGGCTGGAAGTCGGATTTGCCGCTTGGCTGATGCTCGCTGCGCCGGCCACGGTGCCATTCGCGTTTGTCGCCACGCTTGTTCTGCTTCTCCTGTTCACGACATGGATGGGGTGGGTGCGAATACGGCAATTGAGTGTGCGATGCGGCTGTTTTGGACCCAACGGCGGCGAGGTCGGGGCAGGAACCATCGGCCGGAACCTTGGGCTCATCGGGCTTGCCGGGCTGGGGTGGCTCGTGTCGCTGACGGTGTCCACGGCGCTGGCGGGCCCGTCGCTCTGGATGGTCTTGCTCGTCGCTGGCTTCGCCCTCGGCATTGCCCTGCTTTCGGCCCTCCGCTTCGCCTGGCCGCACTTCACGCTCACCGAGGATCGGCTCCGCGTTGGCGGCGGGGCCGGGGAGTAATCTGCTATGTCTGCCCTCTTTGTCGCGTCGTACATCGGGCTCTGGGTGCTTGTGGTCTTCCTCGGTGTGCTCGTGGTGCTGATGTACCGGCACTTCGGGATGATGTCGCTGGGTACCCTCGAAGGCGTCCAGCGCGACGGCCTCCCGCTGGGCACCCAAGCCCCCGCGATCGGCGGCATCACGGCCGATGGCACGGACCGGGGCTGGGAACCCAAGACCGGACGGCCCCAGCTTTTGCTCTTCGCGGCGCCCGACTGTGAACCGTGCGCCACGGTGATGCCGATTGTGAACAAGCTGGCGGCGAGCCCGGCCGGCGCCGGGCTCGACTTTTCGGCGGTGGTGCCCGGGCCTCGATCCGAGGTCGTCCGCATGACGAACCTCTACCATCCGCCCTATCTCTGCCTGGCCGAAGACGGCAGCGGCGCCTTCAACCGGTTCCGGGTTCGGGTGACGCCGTTCGGCTTCATCATTGGCACCGATGGCCGGGTGCTGGCCAAAGGTCTCTGTGGCGACGCCAACCGGTTACGCGATCTGCTCAATGCCGCCGGCCTGCAGGACCTGGCGACGGCGGTGCCGACGCCAGGGCAGCCGGTGCGGCTCGTGGCGCCCTTGACATCAGAACTGCGGGCCAGCTCGGCGAATGGCGTGGCCAACGGGAAGGCCAGGGTGGCGCCATCTTCGGATCAGCGGTGACGAGTATTCTCGCTGGCCGCGATTCGCCAGCGGCGCGGAACGTACAGGCTGAACGATGCGTTGTTGCGGTGAGGGGCCGCGACGAATGGCATCCTTGGGGAGGGGGCTCGTCGGCATGGGGCGACGGGTCGAAGGGAGAGGGACCGGAATGACGATGGTCGGGCGGGCCGGGGAAATCCTGGCACGGGGGCTCAACCGCAGGCAAGTGTTCAAACGGGCGGCGACGGCCACGTTCGGCGCGGTCGCGGCATGGACCGTCCAAGGGTTTCGCGCTTCGCCGGCGCTGGCGGGGCATTGCGCGTACGTGACGGCGGGCGATTGCTCCTGCAATCCGCCGTACGGTCAATACTGCCTCCAATTCGACGCGTCGTATTGCCAGGGCGCCGTGTGCAGCGGCGGCTGCACCTACGACGAGTCCTACCGCTACGTCGGCGGTTGTTGGTGCTCGGCGACCTGTGAGTACACGAGCGAGACCGGCGCCCCAACGTATGGGCACTACCAGTGCTGTGACTGCAATTGCTACGGAACGCAGTGTGCCTGCCGCGAGTTCGTCTCGGGCAGCCACGATCACGATGACGCGGGTGACCCGGTGATCCCGGTGCAACCGCCGCCGGATTCGGACCCGTCGGACTCGCCTGGGCAGCCGGTCGTGCCGCCTGGATTCCCGTCCGGTCCGTCACCGGAATACCCAGCGGTGCCGCCGGG
>JACCYK010000506.1 GCA_013696525.1 Chloroflexia bacterium | reverse complement strand
GGCTAAGGAGCGGTCGTCCCTAGTCCTGAAAGGACTTCCCGGTGCTTAGCGCGGAATTCATTCCAGCGCCGGCAGACACACACGGTGGGCTGGAGAACCCACTTGACCGGATTCCACGTCATGGTGTTCGCTGTGGAGAGGAGTTACTGCCGATCGGCGCTACCCCTCGTCGTCCGCTTCACGAATCGCGGTCAGCATCTCGCTGGGGGACGGCGCCCCGGCCTGGCGGAAGATGACCTTGCCGTCCTTGCCGACGACCACCACGGTCCGGTTGATGCGGTCCCCCTCGGGATGGACCGCGCCGTAGGCCGTGGCGACCTGGAGCCCATCGTCGATCAGGAGATCGAACGGGAAGTCGTAGGCGTCGATGAAGGCTTGATGGCTGGCGGCGTCCCCATGATTGACGCCATAGGGCTCAGTGTCGAGCGCCCGGAACTCATCGATGGTGTCGCGGATGGCGTTGAGCTGGTTGGTGCAGCCGCTGGTCCGGTCCTTGGGGTAGAAGACCAGGACCGCCCGCCGCTTGCCGCGGATGTCCGCTAAGTTGAGCCCCTCGCCGGTGGTGCCCGGCAAATTGAACGCGGGGGCGACGTCTCCGACCTCGGCCATGATGTCTCCTGCTCCTGGTGACTCGCGATGGACGGCGCCCGGCCGTCCCGCTCAGGAGGAGATTGTACCGTGACCCCGGTGGCGGATCACGGCAATACCGGATCGCCAATTCCGTCTTGGTTGCTAGCGACATGCTCCCGCCCGGTGAGCCCCGAGGCACGGGGCGAGGAACCGCTGTGCCCGATTTGACAGCGCCGGGGTTACCGGGTTGACGGCGGCGACGCCCAATTGCCGCTGTACTGGAGGCACGCCCAGGCGGGCGTTTGATTCGGCCGCACTCCCCGGAGGATCGTCATGATCGACATTGGGTTGCAGCACTTGGTCCTCATGGTCCTGCTCATTCTCTTCTATTTCCTGCCAACCGAGTCGTTGCCAAGGCAGTCACGGGGCGGTGAGGAAGGAGACCGCACGCCGTGACCGGAAGCCGAGACCAGCGCGGCCAGAGGTGACGGTTCCCCTTTGGCCAGTGATTCGCTACACTGGAGCGGTGGGTCGGGTTGCCGCCGTGGTGAAGGGGCCAGCGAAGCGCGGCTCAACCCCCGGCTGGGAAAGGGGACAGCGGTGCAAGGTGCCAGTGGTGGATCACTCGTTGACCGGATGATCGGGTTCGCCCGGCTCGATGTGCGCACGATCGAAGATGTTGAGAAAGATGTCAACGCGACCGGCCAGGCGCTGATCGTCGTCGTGCTGGCGGTGGTGGCCTCCGCGATCGGCACCCTGGGCGGTGAGCGGGGGGTGGTGGAGGCGATCCTGCTCGGCGCGATCTCGGCCGTGCTGGGCTGGATCGTTTTCTCGGTGATCGCCTATTTCGTCGGGTCAACGCTCTTCGCGACGGCGCAAACCTCGGTCACGATCGGCCAGACGTTGCGGGTGGTCGGCTTTGCCCAGACACCGAAGCTGCTGGCGATCCTCGGCTTCATCCCGGTCATCGGCTGGGTGGCCTGGATCATCGCCTTCATCTGGTTCGTCGTCGTCGCCATCGTCGCCATTCGTCAGGCCTTCGAGTTCAGCACCGAGCGCGCGGTGGGGACCGCGATCGTGGCCCTGATCGTGAACGTGGTGGTCGATCTCATCATCGCCCTGATCATCGGCATCCCGATCTGGATCATGCGCTCGATCACGTAGGCGCTCGCGACGTCGCCGTGTCCAAGCTCGGGAATTAATCCCCGAGCTAAAGACACGAACCATCCTGAAGGATGCTCAGGAGACACCCCGCGTGGTGGCTTTCCTCAGTGTGGATGCCGAATTTTGGATCTTATCCGGCTTTTAGCCGGGTTCGTGAATTCAGCTCGGGGCTTTATTCCCGAGCTTCGCCACGGCTTACACCACCCGGCGGCGGCGGGGGTTGGCCAGCTCGTCCAGGCCGGAGGAGATTGAGAAGAGGCCGATGAAGAGAATGATGATGATGACCACCGGCGGCATGAACCACCACCACATGCCGTGTAACAGCGCCGAGTAGTAGCCGACCCAATAGAGCGTGACGCCGAGGGTGTTGGCTTCGATCGGGCCCAGCCCGATCACCTCCAGGCCGATCGCGGCCAGGAT
>JACCYK010000500.1 GCA_013696525.1 Chloroflexia bacterium | reverse complement strand
TTGTTTGGGTTGCCGGTGTCGGAGCCGTTCTTCGATGATGACGGCGTCTCGACCCAGGTTTTTCAGAACGCGGTGCTGGAAGACCTTGGCTTCGATGGGGTCCGTCTGCGCGACATCGGCCAGGTGTTGATCGAACAAGCAGGACTGGCCGGGGATCCGGCCTTCAAGCCGGCGCCGCCGGCGGGTGGCACGACCTTTCTGGTCGATGCCGACGACGGGCTGCGGTTGCGCGGCGGTCCGGCGGCGGATGCGGCGGTGGTGATGGTGCTGCCGAACAATGCCGAGTTCATCGCCGTCATCGAGACGGCCGGGACCGCCGCGAGTGACTGGATTCCGGGCTATGCCGATGGCTTTGCCGGTTGGGTGTCGGCGACGTTCCTGACCCAGCCGCCGCCGCTGCCGCAACTGGATCCGGCCCTGTGGGACCCGGCGATCTGGCAAGGGGCGGCTCTGAGCGAGACCAACGTCCGGGCCGAGCCATCCACCACCAGCCGCACGGTCGAGGAGCTGGAGTTTGGCGACCCGCTCACGGTACGTCAGTGGGTAGCCGGTGAGGAAGTGTTCGAGGGGGCGAACCTCTGGGCCCAGCTCGGTGAGCGGCGCTACGTCTATGCCCGGAATGTCGGCCGGAACGCGCCGGTCCTGCCGATCGCGCCGCCGCCGGACGCCCCCACCTGGGGGAAATGGATCGACATCCATCTGACCCAGCAACTCATGACCGTCTACGACGGCATCACGCCATTGCGAACGGTGGTGATCACGACCGGGATGGCGGGATGGGAGACGCCGCCGGGCTTGTTCTACATCCTGCACCGGGTGGCGAACGAAACGATGACCAACGACGCGATCGGGGCCGAGAACTTCTATCGCCTAGAGGACGTGCTGTTCACCCAATACTTCACCGATCGCGGCCACGCCCTCCATTTCGCCTGGTGGCGGACGCCGGAGACCATCGGCCGGCCGGGATCGCATGGGTGCATCAATATGCTGCTCGAGGACGCCCGCTACCTCTGGGACTGGGCCGAGATCGGGACCGCGATCCTCATCCGGCGTTGACCGTCCGTGCCAAACAGACAAGGCGTGGCATCGCGTGCGCACCATCGGGAGCTGTCGATTTCGGCCGTCGGACCATGTATGATGAGGTTGGGAAGCAACGACCGATCACCCGAGGAGAACGCCACGATGAGCCGATGGGCAAGTCTTGTCCTTGCGTTGTTATTCGCGCTGTCGCTGACGGCGGGCGCGCGAGCCCAGTCGAGCGTCGAGTCCGTCTTCGCCGATATCGATGCCTACTGGGCGGCCACGTTTGCCGAAGCCGGCATCGGGTACTACTCGCCGCTGGTGGCGGTCGTGGACGGCGTGTTGGAGACCGGGTGTGGCCCGATCGACCCGTCGTTCGGCCCCGGCGCCTACTGTGCCTTGGACCAAACGCTGTACTTTGCCCCGAACTGGTTTGGCAATCTCGACTTTGCCGCCGAGAACGCGGCGTTCCTGCTGGTGATGTCGCACGAGTGGTCGCATCATATCCAGGTGCTCCTGGGCATCAGCGACATCTCGATCCTGGAGCCCCAGGCCGATTGCCTCTCCGGCGTCTACCTGGCGAACGCGGAAGAGCGCGGCCTGGTCTCGCCCGGCGACCTGGCCCAGGCGCTCCGGATCGTCAACTCCGCCGGTGACGTGCCCTGGCTCGACCCCGGCGCCTTCCCGCACGGTCCCGGCACCCTGCGCTCAATCGCGTTCATGGGCGGCCAATCCGGCGGCCTCGAAGGGTGCGGCCTGGTCTTCTAGCGCCTCGCCGTCGCCACGGCGCGGCACTCAAAGCCGTTACACCACGGTGGCCCGCACCCGGTGATAGCCGGTGGCGCCCTGGGGGACGATGCTTCGTTGTTCCCCGCTCTGGACCGCGCCGGTGCCATCGGTGGCCCAGGAGAGCAGGATGAACTCCCCGGCTTCGGCGGGGCGCCAGGCCACGCTCCAGAAGCTCCAGGTGAGGTCGGTGCCGGGGTAGTCGATCGCTGCCGGTTGCCACGTTTCGCCGTCGTCGGCGCTGAACTCGACCGATTGGACGCCCCGCGCCCCGGCAAACGCCCGGCCGCGGATGGTCGCCACCTCGTTGGCGGCAAAGGAGTCGACGAAGGCGTCGCCGCCGGCTCGGCGCCAGCGGGGGCCGAAGATGTCGGAGCGGGTTGGCACCTCGAAGTTCGGGCCCCAGCCCTGTTGCTCGTAGAATCCCTTGGCGTCGTAGTCGACCACCGTGATCCGGGTCACCCACTTGACGTTCTTCTCCCCGAACAGGCCCGGCACGACCACCCGCGCCGGATAGCCGTGACGTTGCGGCAACGGCTCGCCGTTCATCGCCACCGCGACGAGCGTCGTTGGGTCCATCGCTTTCTCGATCGAGAAGGTGTCGGTGTAGCCGTCCGCCGCGTAGAGGAGGACCTCAACCGCGGTCTCGGCCGGGCCCGCCGCTTCGAGCAGGTCACGCAGCGGCACCCCGGTCCAGATCGCGTTACTAAAGAGGCCGGCTCCGATCTGGTTGCTGATGCACATCAGGGTCGTCTCTTGCTCGGTCGCGGCCAGGGCGGCCAACTCTTCGAACCCGTACTGATGGGGCCGCTCGACCAGGCCGTCGACCTGCAAGCCCCAGACCCCGCGGTTGACATTGGGATCGGCCACGTTCTTGGTCACGGTGTAAAAGGCGTCGTTGGGCGCGATGGGCTCGACCCCGGGGCCGCTGTACGGCGTCCCGTCGTAGCTAAAGGTGGCCCGGTCATACAACCGGCGGATCAGCGCGAACGACGGCACGGCCAACGCCGCCGTGGCCGCCCCGGCGACCACGGCCCGCCGCCCGACCGGGGCGCCGGTCGCGAACGGCAAACCGGGGGCGGTGGCAAGGAG
>JACCYK010000433.1 GCA_013696525.1 Chloroflexia bacterium | reverse complement strand
GGGCGAAGGCGGAATCGGCGCGATCGTAGTAGACGGCCGAGGGCCGGGGATCAGACGCCTCCTCAAGGTAGTAGGTCCCGGTCCGGCCCGCCGCTTCGGGCACCCAATTGATCTCGGAGCCATCGACTCCGGCCGCTCGCGCCTGACGGCCGATCGCCCGCCCTTGGGGCGTATCGGGCAGGGTGGAAACCCATGCCGCCGGGACGTTCAAGCAGGCGAGCGTCGCCGCGGTGTTGAGCTCGGCGCCGCCGATGGTGACATTGAGCGTCTCGGTCAGCTCGAGCCGTTTGTTGCCAGGCGGGGTGTAGCGAAGCATCGCCTCGCCGAACGTCACCACCCGGCCCGGTTGCATCGTGCCGTCTTGCACCATCCGATCCCTTCCTGAGCGCCAGCCAGCGCGCCCGCCGAGCCATTCCGTGCCGCTGGCATTATCTGCCAGATTGCCGTCGGCGATGGCTGTGGGAGATTGTTCGAACACGAAGGATCGGGCGGGCTTGACAAGGAGAGCGGAAACAGCGTTAAAGGCAGCGTACCGTTTCGTAAGGTGCCGCGAGCCGGTAGACAGCCGAGGCGCCTCCGGGTCGTCCGGTGGGTGGCGACCCTGTAGTTGTGAGGAGGATCGCGATCATGGCGCGCGTCATCTTCGAGAACGTCTCCAAGAGTTACGGCGGGAACGCGGCCCCAGCGGTGAAAGACCTCTCGATGGAGGCCTACGACCAGGAGTTCCTGGTCCTCGTCGGCCCGTCCGGCTGCGGCAAGAGCACCGCGATGCGGATGGTAGCCGGGCTAGAGGAGATCACCGGCGGCCGGATCATCATCGGTGACCGGGTGGTCAACGACCTGCCGCCGAAGGACCGCGACGTGGCGATGGTGTTCCAAAGCTACGCCCTGTACCCCCACATGACGGTGCGCGACAACCTCGCCTACCCGCTCAAGCTGCGGAAGGTGCCCAAGGCCGAGCGGGAGACGCGCGTCCGCGAAGCGGCCCGCATCCTCGACATTGAGCAGTTCCTCGACCGCAAGCCGAAGGCGCTCTCCGGCGGCCAGCGCCAGCGCGTCGCCCTGGGCCGGGCGATCGTCCGTAACGCGGACGTCTTCCTGATGGACGAGCCGCTCTCGAATCTCGACGCCAAGCTCCGGGTGCAGACCCGGGCCGAGCTGATCAAGCTCCACGAGCGGGTCAGCACGACGACCATCTATGTCACCCACGACCAGGTCGAGGCGATGACGATGGGAGATCGGATCGCGGTCATGAGCCTCGGGGTGCTGCAACAGCTCGACACGCCGCAGAACCTCTATGATAACCCGGCCAACAAGTTCGTGGCCGGCTTCATTGGCTCGCCGTCGATGAACTTCCTCGATGTGACCTTACAGGCGGAGGCGGGAAAGCTGTTCGCGGTGACCCCCGGCTTCCGGATGCTGGTGCCGGATTCCACCGGCCGCCCGCTGGACAAGTACGTCGGCCAGACGGTGACGCTGGGCGTGCGGCCGGAGCATCTGGTCGAGCGCTCGCGCCTGGGTGGCAACGTGCCCGCCGACATGTCGATCCCGGTGACGGTCGATGTGATCGAGCTGCTGGGGAACGAAATCTTCGTCTACCTGGCGAACAACGGGACCATGCTCACGGCACGGATGGACCCGACCGTGAAGCTGACCCGAGGCGAGCAGATCGACGTCTCGGCCGAGCCCGACAAGCTCCACTTCTTCGACCCCCTGACCGAAGAGGCGATCAAGTAGCGGTTCCGGCAATCAAGGGTACGTTTCCAGGGCCGGAGCGAGTGCTCCGGCCCTGGGTTTGCCGGGAACGAAGCGACAGTGGTGGGACGCGGCAATGGCACATGGACGTTCCTTGGGCGGCGTGCTTGCGAGGAACCGGCCGGATCGAGAACCTCGCTTACTTTCTAATCGGAAGCTACTGGAAAGTTGTAAGTGATGGGAGTATGATGCGCGATCACGAAGCATGCCCGTCGTCGGCAGAGCGATTGACGCCATTGTGTGGGGAGCAATGATGTCCAGCACGGCCGATTTCAACGAGTTCAATCGGAACCTGATCGCGGAGTTTCGCGCCAATGATGGCAAGGTGGGCGGCATGTTCGCCAATGCGCCGCTCATGCTGCTGACGTCCACGGGGGCGAAGAGCGGGCAAGAGCGGACGTCACCATTGGTCTACACCACCGATGGCGATCGTATGGTCGTCATCGCCTCGAAAGGGGGAGCGCCCACCCATCCGGACTGGTATCACAACCTCGTCGCCAACCCGACCGCGACCATCGAGCTACCTGGTGAGCGGTTTCAGGTCCGGGCCCGGCGCGCGGAAGGGGAGGAGCGAGACCGGCTGTACGATGCGCAAGCGGCGCTGATGCCGAACTTCGCGGAGTACCAGCAGAACACGACGCGCAAGATCCCGCTGTTCATCCTCGAGCGAGTGGGTTAGGCGAGACGCCGGCCCCGCGAAATCGTGACCGCCATGCTCGAAGAGGAATTGGGATGGGAGCAACTGGCGGGTCGCCACGCCGGACTCATTCTCAATCCATTTGGCCTTGCGATAGGCGTCATAACGAGCCAAGCAACTGGCGGGTCGCCACACCGGACTTATTCTCAATTGCCAAGCTGGCGGACAATACGCTTGCCGACCGGCGAAGGCAGCGTTGGCTTGTCTGGGCTGCATCGCGTGCGACAATACGGCGGAACGGTTGGACGGTGCGGCCAGGGATGGCGACGGGGTGCGGATTCTGGTGATCGGAGCGGGCGCCATGGGATCGCTGATCGCGGCGCGCCTGGC
>JACCYK010000428.1 GCA_013696525.1 Chloroflexia bacterium | reverse complement strand
GCTCGAGAAAGAGGATAGCGCCTCGGTCGAACAGCTCTTCGCTGGCGCGCGGGCCTGCCCGACCAAGGCGATCATCGTCACCCAGTTCGGCCGCCGCGTCTACCCGACGATCTTGCCGCCCATGTTCGGGGACGGCCTAAACTCGACCACGGATGCCGTGGCGCCATCGACAACAGAGTCCTGACAGTTACTACCGACATCCAAGTGCCGCGAGTTGTGAATCGTCCGGACGAGGTTTGACGGAGGGGTGAAACGATGATTCGTGCGTCGCGGTCCGTGAAACTTGGACTATCCCGTCGAGTTGGGATCGGGCTGCTCCTGATCACTCTGGTTATTGGCGTGCTTCCGCTCAGCAGCACGGCCCAGGGCACGCCCGAGGCGTCACCAGTCGCCAGCGAGCAAGCATCGGCACCCTACGCGTGGGTTCAGCTTGGTCCCGACGGCTCGCTCTCGGCCCGGATCATCGTCGCGGGCGACTGCCCGAGCCTCACCGCCGACGATCAGGACATCACGATGTCACGACGAGGGTCCGGCAGCCCGGACGCATTCCCGGTCACCGCCTGCGAGGCGGCGGTGCCAACCGGCGCCACCGCGCTCTCGATCACCGGGCACCCGCTGCCCTTCCTGGTCGATCAGCCACGGCGGATCGCCGTGATCGGCGATACCGGATGCCGGGCCGAAACCTGGGATCCGTTCCAGAGTTGCAACGATCCCGCCGCCTGGCCGTTTGCCGCCATCTCCGAACAAGTGGCGGCCTTCGAGCCCGATCTGATTATCCATGTCGGTGACTATCTCTACCGCGAGGTCGCCTGCCCACCGGGTCAAGCCGGCTGTGCCGGCAGCCCGTTTGGCGACAATTGGGAAACCTGGGAAGCGGACTTCTTCCAGCCCGCCGCGTCCGCCCTCGGCGCCGCGCCGTGGCTCTTCATCCGCGGCAACCATGAGGTGTGCAGCCGGGCCGGCGACGGCTGGTTCCGTTTCCTTGACCCCCGCGCCTACCCGGAGTCGTGTGCGGACTACACGGAGCCATACGCGCTTGATCTTGGCGACCAACGACTGGTCATCCTCGATTCCGCGATCGCCGCCGACGAAGTCAGCACCGCCGAAGAAACCGCGATGTTCCGCCAGGAGTTCACCGAGATCGGCTCAATTGCCGGCGATTCCGCCTGGCTGGTGACGCACAAGCCGATCTGGAGCATCATCGAAAACAAACAAGGGAATCAAATTCAGGTCGATACCGAGACCTTCGCCGACGCGATCGATGACGTGCTTCCCGGGGCCATCACCCTCGTCGTGTCCGGGCATATCCATTTGGCCGAGATCCTCGATTTCAAAGACGGCTCCGGCCGGCCGACGCAGCTCGTTGTCGGCAACAGCGGCACCGAGCTGGACCGGAACATCACGGCCTCGCTTTCCGGCATGGAGCTGGACGATGTGGAGCTCAGCTTCGCCGAAACCATCGAGCGGTTCGGCTTCCTGACCTTGGAACCGGTCGATGCCGGCTGGGTCGCCTCGGAACGCGGCGTCGACGGCTCGATCGGCATTGCATGTCTGCTGCAAGGAAAGAGCGCGGACTGCGGGATGGCGCACACGGACTAGGCGCGCGGTTGCCATTCGATCGAAGATGGCCCGGGCAGCAGCCCGGGCCATCTTCGAGTAGGATCCCCTGTTCAAAGTTGGGGCAGTTGCCTAGTAATCCATACCGCCCGGCATGGCCGGCGCCGCTCCAGCGGGCTCCGGCATGTCGGCGATGAGGGCTTCGGTGGTCAGGATCATGCCGGCGATGCTCGCCGCGTTCTCCACCGCCGAGCGGGTCACCTTCGCCGGATCGACGATCCCGGCCTTGACCACGTCCACGTAGGCGTCGGCGATCACGTCGTAGCCAACCTTGTCGTTCTTCTGGTCACGCTGGGCTTGTCGGACCATCTCGATCACGACCCCGCCGTCCTTGCCGGCATTGCCGGAGATGCCGCGCAGCGGCTCCTCCAACGCCCGGCGCAGGATCTCGACCCCGGTCTTGACGTCGCCCTCGGCCTTGACGGAATCGAGGGCCGAGATCGCGTTGATGAGGGCAACGCCGCCGCCGGGGACGATGCCTTCCTCAACCGCCGCCCGGGTCGCGCTCAGGGCGTCCTCGACCCGGTGCTTCTTCTCCTTCAACTCCGTCTCGGTGGCGGCCCCGACCTTGATCACGGCTACCCCACCAGACAGCTTCGCCAGCCGCTCTTGCAGCTTCTCGCGGTCGAAGTCGGACGTGGTCGTCTCGATCTGGGAACGGATCTGATCAATCCGACCCTTGATCGCGGCCTCTTCACCGGCGCCTTCGATCAACGTGGTGTTGTCCTTGGTGGCCACCACCCGCCGGGCCCGGCCCAGGTCTTCCAGGCCGACGCTATCCAGCCGGCGGCCGATCTCCTCGGAGATCACCTGACCGCCGGTAAGCACCGCGAGGTCGCGCAGCATCTCCTTGCGCCGGTCACCAAAGCCCGGGGCCTTGATGGCGAGGACATTGAGGGTGCCGCGCAGCTTGTTGACGACCAAGGTCGCCAGCGCTTCGCCCGTTACGTCCTCGGCGACGATGACGAATGGCGAACGGGAATTCGCAACCTGTTCGAGCACGGGCAAGATGTCCTGAATCGACGAAATTTTGCCATCCGTGATGAGAATGA
>JACCYK010000421.1 GCA_013696525.1 Chloroflexia bacterium | reverse complement strand
GCCGGGTGGCGGGCGGCCGCCGCGCCTCGTCGGCTGCTTTGGCCGGGGCTGCCCGTTCCACCGGCGTGGGGCGGGGCCGGGCCGGTGTGACCGGGGCGGCTTGCGGCCGGATCCCTTCTTGGGGCTTTTCTATGGGAGGAGGCGTTGGGGTCACGCCTTCGATGTCTTCCTCCCCTTCGCTATTCGGGGCGCCAAACCCGAGGGCGCGCAGGGCGCGGCCGATCGCTTTGGTCTCGGCTTTCTCGATGTAGTCCCGGAAGTCGGCGGTCGTCTCGCTGCCAAAGCCGGTGGCGATGCCGCCGGTCGGCAACGAGACCGTGGCCTTGAAGATGGCGAGCGTGGAATCGATCTGAACATGCTCGGTCACGATCCGCGCATCGGGGTGCTCACGCCGCAGCCAAACCAGGCTCCACTTCACATCCAGGTACTCGCCATTGCCACCCCGCCCCCGGAGCTGGCGCAGGTGCGGCGTCGGATCGAAGCTGGAGCCGCGCCGGCTGGCCGGCCCCTCCTCCCGCGGGGTGGTCGCCGCGGCGGCTTCATCGGGGCCGTGACCGGCGCCGGTGGTGTCACTGGCTGGTCGCTGCTGGTCGTCGTCGCTCATGGCGCCCTACTCCCGGCCGTTGCCGGAGCGTGCTCGCCCGGCCTAGACTCGCGTCTTGTTGCGTCCAGTATATGATTAGAACAAATGATCTGCAAGCGGAGGGAAAACGCCGGCCGAGGCCGGTGGGCGCCGCCTCACCCCGCGGCGGGGTCGAATTCCAGCTCGCGGTCGAACGGGAACATCGGGCGCGGGATGCGGCGGAAGGGCAGTGTTTCGAGGTGGTCGCTACTCATCCCAGGACTGTCCAAGAGGATAATCTCGCGGGCGATCTCGTCATACCCAGCCCGGAACTGGATGTGGGACTTCACCACCACGATCCGGGCTTCGGCCGGCTCCAGGCCGACCGCCCGGTACATCGCGGGGTCGACCGTCATCACCGCGTTGCCCAGGATCAGCACCGATACCTGGCCGGCCCGCACCACGGCGCAGCGGCCCATGTCCATCTCCACCCCGGTATAGCCGCCGCCGCCGAACCGGAAGCGGGCTGGACCGGCGAAGGTGACGACCCCATCGAGCCGCACCGGCTGGTTGTAGACGGTATCCAACTTGGCGCCCACGCTGAGGCTCACCGCCGCCCCGAGCCCGGCCGCGATCGCCGTCACCGCCGCGTCGGGATCGCGGACGCAGACATAGGCCGGCCCGTTCAGGTCCGCCGCCAGCAGCCTGGTAATGACCGCCGTCGCATCGCCCGGCGAGCCCGCCCCCGTGCCATCCGCTAGATCGGACAGGATGACCGGCCCGGCCGGCGCGGCCACGGCGCGGGCGATTGCCTCGTCAATCGGCGCCAGCTCAAGCTCCAGGAATGCCTCGCGTTCCGCCCAGGCGCGGGCCGCGAGGTCGCGGGCGACGGCCGCCGCCAAGTCCGGGTCGCCATCGGTGACCGCGACCGTGGCGAATCCCATCTCGACGATATCGAGCCAGGGCTGCACGGTAAAGACGCTCGCCGACAGCACATCGCCCGTTTCGGCCGCCGCCGCCGCGCGCATCAGTCGCTGAAACGGTCCCGGCAGGTGGTGCATGTGCGGCGAGGCGGGCACCACCATCGGGATCTTTACAAATGCCTGGACGGGACGGAGCCCGTCGCGCAGCATGCCCACCATGATGCGGGCGGCACGTTGCCCGGTGTCCCGCTGGTCGATGTGCGGCGAGGTCCGAAAGCCAACGATCGCATCCGACTCGTCAACACCGCGCCGGGTCAGGTTGGCGTGCAGGTCCATCGACACGACCAGCGGCACATCCGCGTCGATCGCGGCCCGCACCGCGCTGATGATGACCCCATCCGGATCGTCCTCGTCGGCGGTGACCATCGCCCCGTGCAGCGCCAACAAGACGCCATCGACCGGGGCCGCCGCTTCGAGCCTGGCCAGCAGGTCATCGAGCAAGGTCCGAAACGTGTCGCTCGTGACCGGGCCGCCGGAGATGGCGAACGTGGCCAACAACGGCACCGCCTCGATGCCGGCCCCCGCCAGCACATCGAGAAAGCCCGCCACCTCCGAGTTGGTCTCCCCCAGCCCGGCAATGAGCTCCTCCCCGGCCCAGCGATGCCACGCCTCGAAATCGGCCAGCGTCGTCGGCCACGGGACAAAGGTATTCGTCTCTTGCTTCAGCTCGGCAATAGCAACCCGCATTCGTGACTCCGACACAACCCAAATCCACCTGCCCGCGTCGATCGCCACAACACCCGTTCTCAGTCCTGAAAGGACTTCCGAGCACCCTCTGGGTGGCTCAGCGCGGAATGTATTCCAGCGCCGCCACCGCGATACCGCGATGTAGGTAGCAATCCTCTGGATGGTCTAGCGCATCGTCCCGGCAACCGCCTCCACCACCGTCAACGTCTCGGCGAAGTCATCTTCCGTGTGCGCCAGCGAGAACCCGGCGTGCCCCGGCGGGCCCTGGTGGGTGAAGCCGTGGAAATAGACGCCGCGCTCGACGCAGCCCTGGACGAATCGCTGGTTCAGGCCATGGTCATGCCGCAGCGCGTCGGACCAGGTCGTGACCGGCTCCCGGCGCCCGAAGTAGAGGCCGAACCTGGCCCCCCGGCCCTGGACCACCGCCGGCACCCCCTGCCGATCGAAGATGGCCTGCAAGTCGCCGTAGAAGCGGGCGCCGGTGGCGTTGATCTCGTCGTACAGTCCCGGTTTGCTCAGCTCCTCCAGGGTGGCGAGCGCGGCCAGGACGCTGAGGAGATGCCCGGAATAGGTGCCGCTGTGGACGACGCCGCCGGTGGGCGCCAGCAACTCCATCAGGTCGCGCCGGCCGGAGACGCTGGAGAGCGGCAGCCCGTTCGCCAGCGCCTTGGCGTGCGTCGTCAGGTCCGGCGTCACCCCGGTCTCGGCCTGAACCCCGCCAAGCGCGGTCCGAAACCCGGACAGCACCTCGTCAAAAATCAGGATCGTGCCATGCTCGCGGGTGCGGTCACGCAGCAATTGGAGGAAGCCAGGCGCGGGCGGGATGCACCCGGCATTGAAGTGGATCGGCTCGCACACCACCGCCGCCAGTTGGCCGCCTTGCTCGGCCATCACCCGCTCGAAGGCGACGGCGTCGTTCCAGGCGATCATCACCACGTCGTCCGCCAGGCTGGCCGGCACCCCGGCCGACGATGGGACCACGGCTGGGTCGTCCCCGGTAGGATCATTCCGGCGGAAGAGCCAGGGCTCGGTCAGGCCGTGAAACTGGCCGTCGAATTTGAGAAACCGGACGCGGCCGGTGGCGGCGCGGGCGATCCGCAGGGCCACCAGCGTCACTTCGCTGCCGACGCTGCTGAAGCGGACCCGTTCGGCGGCGGGAATGATCTCGACCAGCCGCGCCGCCAGCGCCTCGTGATAGGGAGTCTCGGCGGCGCAGATGACCCCAGCTTCAACCCCGGCCAGGAGGGCACGCTTGACGGCCGGGTGGTCGTGGCCGAGGAGGGTGGCGCCGTTGGA
>JACCYK010000420.1 GCA_013696525.1 Chloroflexia bacterium | reverse complement strand
TTGACCTCGTCCCAGAGCGCGGCCTTGCGCAAGGAGCGCTCGACCAACTCGTCATAGTTGCCTTTGATGCCGTTGATCTTGGCGCCCCAGGCGATGTTCTCGTAAATGCTCTTGGGAAAGGGATTGGGCTTCTGGAAGACCATCCCGATCCGCCGTCGGACCTCGACCGGGTCGATCTTGGGCGAGTTGATATCGACCCCGTGGTAGGTGATCGCGCCCTCCATCCGGGCCCCGACGATGAGATCATTCATCCGGTTGATGCAGCGCAACACGGTGCTCTTGCCGCAGCCGGAGGGGCCGATCAAGGCGGTGATCCGGTTCTTCGGCACGTCGAAGCTGACATCGGTCACGGCGTGAAAATTGCCGTAGAAGACGTTCAGGTTCTGGACCGACAGGATCGCCGGCTCCTCGCCCGCCGGACCATGCGCGGCCGCCGGTCCCGCCGCGATGCCGCTGACCGGCGCGGCATCGTCTCTGGTTCGTGGGGTTGCCGTATCGACCGCCATCGCGCTACCACCTGTTCCTACTGAATCGCTGCCGGAAATAGATGGCGACGGAGTTCATCAGCAGCAGCATCACCAGCAGGATGATGATGCCGGCCGCCGCCAGGTCGCGGAAATCTTGTTGGGGCCGGGCCGTCCACTGGTAGATCTGGACCGGCAGCACGGTGAACCGGCTGAGCAAGCTATCGGGATTGTGGGAGAGGAAGAGCGCCGCCCCGACCACGACCACCGGCGCCGTTTCCCCGATCGCCCGCGACAGGGCGAGGATCGTCCCGGTCAGGATGCCGGGCATTGCCGCCGGCAGCACATGCGAGCGGGCGACCTGCCATTTGGTGGCGCCCAGGGCAAAGGCGGCCTCCCGCAACGACGAGGGAACGGCGCGAATCGACTCCTGGCTGGCAATGATGATGATCGGCAAGATCAGCAGGGCCATGGTCAGGGCAGCGGCGAGGACACTGCGGTCGAAGCCAAGGAAATAGACGAACAGCCCCAGCCCGAGCAGACCGTAGACGACCGACGGCACCCCGGCCAGGTTCGAGATATTGGTTTGCAGGATCCGACTCCACCAATTGCGCGGCGCGTAGTCTTCGAGGTAGATGGCGGCGCCGATGCCGACCGGGATCGCGACCAGCGCGGTCAGGCTGATCACCCAAAAGGTGCCGATGATCCCGGATTGGAACCCGGCGTCCTCGGCGTTACGGGAGTTGCTCTGGGTAAAGAGATCCCAGCGCAGCCAATCCTTGCCATCATTCACAATTGTGATGAGCAGAACCGCCAGCGCCAACACCGCGAACGAGGTGGCCAGGGCGAAGAGCACTTGCCAGATGGCGGCGACCCCGTTGCGTCGTCCCAGATTCGAGCCCGCCGCCGCCGTGACGCCAGCCCGGGCTTCCGTCGCGATACTCATTAATCGTAGACCTCCCGGAAGCGGCGTACCAACGACTGGCTTGCGATATTGAGGACCAACGTCAGCAAAAACAACGACACGCCCACGGCAAACATCGACAAATAGATGATGCCGCCATAGGCGGGATCGCCGCCAACCACGGCCACGATGTAGGCCGTCATCGTCTGCGCCTGGTCCAGCACGTTGAAGCCGAACTGCGGCCGGCTGCCGGCGGCCAGCACCACGATCATCGTTTCCCCGGCCGCCCGCGAGATCGCCAGGATGAAGGAGGCCACAATTCCGGACAGGGCTGCCGGCACCACGATCCGGGTCGAAACTTCCAACCGGGTCGCCCCCAGCGCGTAGGCGCCCTCGCGCAGGGACCGCGGGACGGCCCGCATCGCATCTTCCGAGAGGGAGGCGATCAGCGGCAAGATCATGATGCCGACGGCGATGCCGGCGGCGACGGCGTTGAAGGCGCCAACGCCGGGAAAGAAGAGCTTCACCACGGCCGGCGTCAGAAACGAGAGGGCGAAGAAGCCATAGACAATGGTGGGGACGCCGGCCAGCAGCTCAAGGGTTGGCTTGAGCACCGCCCGCGCCCGCTCCGGCGCATACTCACTCAAGTAGATCGCGGTCATCAAACCAAGCGGCATCGCCACCACCATGGCGATGATCGAGACCGTCAGGGTGCCGGTGACGAGGGGCCAGACCCCGAACTCCCCCGGCCGGTTATCCCGGTGGAAGAGCGCGGTCCAGACCGTGCCGCTGACGAATTCCCAGATCGAGACTAGGCGGAAGAACTGCACCGCTTCGACCGCCAGCACGAGCACGATCCCGATCGTGGTCAAGATCGAGAGCGAGCCACAGAGAAAGAGCAGGCCGCCGATCACGCGCTCAGACACGTTCCGGCCGCGAGTTCCGCTCAGGTCAAAGGGAGGATCGGCCGGAATGACCGGGGTCCCGGCCGCCGTGGCGGCTTGGGTGGCTATCCTGTTGTCCATCAATCCCATACTCTCAGACTACGGTCGTCATCGGATCGGGCGCCCCCACCGCGGCGGGTGCTCAGTGGAGGACATCTTCAGCAGTAAACATACACCCTCGCGCCTTCAGCGCTCGTTTCGAGAAATCGGCAAGCGCCCCGGCACACTTGCTGTGCCGTGACGCCTGCCGGGCGAATGCGTTCTCGCACCCCGGCCCGCTCCCTTTTGGCGCGGGTCTGGGCCTCGAGCACACCTTAGTGGTCCATCCGGCAAGTCGTCGTATGATACGGGGTGAACAGAGGAGGTGCCCCGTGCCGAAGCTGCTGTG
>JACCYK010000359.1 GCA_013696525.1 Chloroflexia bacterium | reverse complement strand
GCGATCGCGCCCGACAAAGCCACGGGTCAGCCCCAGGTTGATGATGGCCCGCACGTTCTCCTCGCCGAACGGGTGCTGGGTGGCGCCCATGCTCCAGACGAAGACGGCCGTCTTCGCCTCGCCGACCATCTGGCCGAAGGCCCGCATCTCCGCTTCCGAACCGCCAGCCTGCTCCTCCAACGTCTGCCAGGCTAAATCCGCGACGGCGGTTCGCACCTCGTCCAGCCCGGTCGTGTGCTTCGCCACGAAGTCGTGGTCGAGGAGGTTTCGTTCCAGGATGTGCTTGAGCGCGCCGTTGAGGAAGGCGGCATCGCCCCCGGTGTTGATGAGGAAGGTATCGTCGGCCAACTTGGTGCCGAACAATGCACTCTCCGGCACCGAGGGGATCCAGTATCGCTCCATCCCCGGCTCACGATACGTGTTGACCAGCACCATCCGGGTCCCGGCCCGCTTCGCGTAGTACATGTACTTCGTCGTCACCGGCTGGTTGTTGGCCGGGTTGGCGCCGACGAAGACCAGCAGATCGGTGCCGATCCAATCACCGTAGGAGCAGGTCGTGGCCCCCACCCCGAGCATCGACTTCAGCGCCACCGAGCTGGGCGCGTGACAGATGCGAGCGGCATTGTCGATCTGGTTGCCGCCCATCGCCCGCACCGCTTTCTGCGCCGCGTAATAGGTCTCGTTCGGCGTGCCGCGGCTGGTGAGGTAGAACCCGGCCCGGCCGGGACCGGCGGCCGCGATCCGCCCGGCGACGAGATTGAGCGCCTCCTCCCAGCCGATCCGGTGAAACCCGGCATCGCCCCGCCGCCTCACCATCGGGTACGGCAGCCGGCCCAACTCCCGCAACTCAGCGCCGCGCATCTTCCGTAGCGCCGCCACATTCGTCAGCAGCGCCGGGTCGAGGGCGGGCATGGTGTTCAGCCGGAGCAGGCGGAGACGGATGTTGCAGAGATGCGGCCCGTCCATCGTCCAGTCCTTCAGCCCCGCCACCCCCAGGGCGCAGCCGTCGCACACCCCTTGCGAGAGGATCCGCCAGGCAAACCCGGCCTGATCCCGGTTCTCTCGCAGGGCACGGCTGATCTCGGCGAAGTTGTTGGGATGCTCCTCGCCGATCCCGAACGGCTTCAAACTGACCCACAGGCTGGGATCGATCCCCTTCTTCATCCGGCCGCGATGCGGTTGCCGTGGTTTGGGCATGCCAGCCTCCTTTACCGCGGTAAGTATGCCACCGCGCTCCGGGCTGGTGACGAGCTCGGCTGCCTGAGGGCACGGAACGCCACGGTGACCGCCCGCGCAACACCCTAAATCCTTCATGTTGACCAAGATGCCAAACGATCAGCGTCGCCAGGGCAATCGCATTTGACGATGTCCGCGAGAGGGTCTCGATTGGGCATGGGCGCCGACTCATTCGATTCGTGTGCAGAAGCTGAGTAAAACTCTGCATTTCGGGGTCCGAGCCGGGCCGTTTCGATTCAAATGCGATTGCCCTGTTCAGCGTTGGCGAAGAGAGTACGGCGCGGTGGGTATACTTACCATGAGGTTGCCTGATGGAGTTCGAGTGGGACGAGGTCAAGCGCCAGAGCAACATCACGAAGCACGACATTGATTTTCAACAGGCTACCGCGCTTTTCGATGGCCGCCCTGTTTTCGTGGCTCCAAGCCCGTACACATACGAAGAGCGGTTCAGGACCACCGGCGAATTCGATGATCTCTTCATTACCGTGATCTGGACCTATCGTACGCCAAAGATTCGAATCATCTCAGCAAGGAAAGCGCGCCATGGAGAACGAAGAGAATATCGTGAGCTACACGATGGATGAATTGAAGGCGATGAACGCGCGCGGCGACGGCAAGACCAATTGGGACCGGCTGCGGACCATGACCGACGAAGAGCTGGAAGCGACGATCGACTGGGAAGAGGAGGGCGAATGGGATCTCGACAGCGCCCGCCCCGACGTTCCCGGCCCCCACCAGCGGCCCACCATACTGATCGACAATGACATCGTCGCCTGGTTCCGGGCCGAGGTCGCCGGCACCGGCCTCGGCTACAAGACCCGGATGAACGATGTGCTTCGGGAACACATGGCGGCGCGACAGGAACGGCCCGAGCCAGTTGAAGCAGGCACCGATCGGCGGGCTGGCTGAGCCAAAAGGAGACCGGACAGCCGGTATACGTATGAAGCGGTTGCCTGATGGAGTTTGAATGGGACGAAGCCAAACGCCGGAGCAACATCGAGAAGCATAGGATCGACTTTCGAGACGTTGAGCAACTGTTTGACGGTCGCCCAGCCGTCACCGTCGAAACCGATTTCCTGGCCGAGGATCGCTATCGTACCACCGGGCTGGTCGACTCTCGATTGACCACCGTGATATGGACGCAACGTTCCGATCGTATTCGTTTGATCTCGGCAAGGGGAGCACGCGATGGAGAAAAACGAGAATATCGTGCGCTATACGGCAGCTGAGCTTAGGGAAATGCGCGCCCGCGGTCAGAGTCAGACGAATTGGGCGTACGTTGACTCGCTGACCGAAGACGAACTAGAAGCGTCGATCGACTGGGGGGAAGAGGGCGTGCCGGATCCCGACAGCATCCGCGCCGGAATCCCCGGCCCGGGAGAACATATCAACATGCTCATTGATGACGATATCGTCACTTGGTTTCGAGCCGAGGTCGCCGGCACCGGCCTCGGCTTCAAGACCCGGATGAACGACGCCTTGCGTGAGTACATGGAGGCCCGGCGCCAGCAGCCGACCGCGGTCGAGGCTGGTTCCGCTCACCGTGCCGGCTAATGCGAGGCAATACCGAGCTGTCGGTATACTGATCTCACGGAAACTGAGTGGGACGAAGCTAAGCGCCACAGCAACATGACAAAGCATGGGATCGATTTCCAAGAGGCGGTTGAGCTCTTTGACGGTCGGCCCGTGTTCGTCTCGCCAAGCACCTACGCATCAGAGGACCGCTTCGAGACCACGGGACTCTTCAACGGTCGCTTCATCACGGTCATCTGGACTATCCGAGCGCCAAAAATTCGGATCATTTCGGCAAGGAGCGCGAGAAATGCAGACCGAAGAAAATATCGTGAGCTACACCATGGATGAGGTAAAGGCGATGAACGCGCGCGGAGAAAGCCAGTCCAACTGGGCGTATGTCGATGCCCTGACCGACGAAGAGCTGGAAGCCTCGATCGACTGGGAGGAGGAGGGCGTCCCAGACTATGATAGCGCCCGCCCCGACATTCCCGGCCCCCACCAGCGGCTGGCCATGCTGATCGACGACGACATTATCGCCTGGTTCCGGGCCGAGGTGGCGGGTACCGGGCTCGGCTTCAAGACCCGGATGAACGAGGTCCTCCGCGAATACATGGAGAACCGGCGCGAGGCGTCGAGGCCAGCCACAACGGGAGCCGCCCGGCGCGCCGGCTGAGAAGCGCCTTGGCGGGGGTAGCGTCAGGGGAACGGGTCAGATGATGGACTTCGACATCGGCCAGGCGCTGGCGGAGGTCGCCGAAGCGGTCCGGTCCTACCCGAAAGCCGCCATGTTCGAGCTGGCCGAGCGCGGCTACGCCACCCCGTTTCAGCAGCTCGTCGCCTGCGTCATCTCCATCCGCACGCGGGACGAGGCCAGCCTGCCGCTCTGCCTCCGGCTCTTCGCCCGCGCCGCGACGCCGGGCGCCATCGCCGCCCTTCCCGTGGCCGAGATCGACGCCCTGATCAGTCCGGCCACGTTCCATACCCGGAAAGCGGCCCAGATTCGCGCCATCGCCGAAGGGGTCGTCGCCGACCACGGCGGGGAGCTGCCTTGCGATGAAACGGTGATGCGCGCCTTCGCCGGGGTCGGCGTCAAATGCGCCAACCTGGCGTTGGGCATCGGCTGCGGCCGGGCCAAGATCAGCGTCGACATCCACGTCCACCGGATCGTCAACCGCTGGGGGTATGTCCAAACCGCCACCCCGGAGCAAACCACCGTCGCCCTGGAAGCCACGCTCCCCCGCCGGCATTGGGTCGAGATCAACGCCTTGCTCGTCCCCTTCGGCAAGCACGTCTGCACCGGCGTCGCCCCCAAATGCTCGACCTGCCCGGTGCGCGCCATGTGCCCCCGGATCGGCGTCACCTCCCACCGGTAACCAGCTCGCACCCAAGTCATGAACAAGCCGGGCGCGAAGCGCGACCCGCGCGGACTCGCCCGCCGCTGGCGCGGCTGGAGACGGTCCACGGGATAGCTGGCGATGAACACAAGGGAACAAAACAAAAAAGCGGCCCCGACCAATGTTTGGCTACCTTTCGGCAAACCGCCCATCGCTCGGGACCACTGACATCATGCCAGAGACTTGCCTCTTTGTCAATACCTCGAATCGAGATCGCGAGGTCGATTCAGAAATGAGACTCGCTCGCTTCCCGGGGCGCGGCTGCTGGAGCCGGCGACCGGGCAACAGCGCGACATCGTGGAGCGGCGATCGCCCGGTCGGGCGGACACGTCGGCCCGGCCGGTACGAGCGCTACTGAAGCCTCGGAGCGAATCCGCATCACCCCGCGTTAACAGAGACGCAACCTTACCTTAACCCGTTTCCAACACTTCATCGGTTCGCGGCGGGTAGGGTTGCGCCTGGCTCGCGGCTGGCGGATGATGCCGCATGCCCGGCGCCGGGCGAACCGAAGCCCCGGCGAGTGCCGCTCGCGGCGGCGTGGTACGGCCATTGCGAGCGGTGCCGTGACGGTACAACCCGACAGCGCGTCAAGGAGGGAATGATTCCATGTCCAACTACGACACGTCCGCTACCACAAGCCGCCATCTCTTCGACCGGCGCCTCGGTCGCCGCGGCCTGCTCGGCG
>JACCYK010000339.1 GCA_013696525.1 Chloroflexia bacterium | reverse complement strand
CCCATGATGGGCTCGTGGCGACAGCGTCCGGCGCCACGCCGTCGCCCGCCGCCGCGATTGAAGCCTAGTTTGCTATCATCGCCCCGACGTCCGCGCGCCGGGGTGCCGGGCGGCGTGGGTCAAGCCGGGGGTCGCCGCGATGCGGAACGAACGATGATGGAGCGAACGCTCCCGAGCGCGAGCCTGGTTCACCTCGTCCGCGCCGCGAGGCCGGCCGACACGCGAGGGGTCCAGTGAAAATCGCGCTGGTCTCCCCGTACGACCTCGCTCACCCTGGCGGCGTGTCGGAGCATATCGTTCACCTGCGGACCGAATTCGAGACGCTCGGCCACGCGGTGACGATCATCGCCCCCCGCGCCCGCAAAGGCGGGCTGGAAGCCGGCGACGGCTTCTACGGCATCGGTCGCGTGGTGTCGATCCCGGGCAATGGCAGCACGGTGCGAGTCACCTTCGACGTCACGCTCTACGCGGCCGTGAAGGCGATGATGCGCCGCGAGCGGTTCGACGTGGTCCACGTCCATGAGCCGCTGGTGCCGGTCCTGCCGTACATGGTGCTGCTGAACTCGGACGCGATCAACGTGGCCACCTTCCACGCCTTCCGCGCCTCCAACCCCTGGTACACCGCCTTCAAGCCCTACATGTCGTTCATCCTGTCCCGGCTCGATGGGCGGATCGCGGTGTCGGTACCGGCGCTCGATTTCGTCAGCCAATACTTCGACGGTCCCTACGACATCATCCCCAACGGGATCGATGTCGAGCGCTTCCGTGATGCCGTGCCGATGCCGTGGGCCAACGACGGCACGCCCCGGATCCTATTCGTGGGCCGCTTCAACGAGCCGCGCAAGGGCTTCAAGTACCTGCTGCGGGCAATGCCCTTGGTCCACCAACACTTCCCGCGGGCGCGCCTGGTCGTGGCCGGCGCCGGAAAACCGTCGAAATATGAGAAGCTGATCGAACAGGACAACGTGCGAAACGTCGATTTCGTGGGCATGGTGCCGCGGGACGAGCTTCCCCGCTACTACGCGAGCTGTAATATTTTCTGTGCCCCCTCGGTCGCCCGCGAAAGCTTTGGCATTGTGCTGTTGGAGGCCATGGCCGCCGGGAAACCGGTCGTCGCCACCGACATTCCCGGCTACGCCAGTGTGATGACCAATCACCACGACGGCCTGCTGGTGCCGCCGAAGCAGCCACACTCACTGGCGCTGGCGCTCGTCCGCCTGCTCGCCGACCGCGAGCTGCGCTCGCACTTGGCGGCCAACGGTGAGATCACCGCCGCCCGCTATACCTGGCCGCACATCGCGAGCTCGGTCCTTGCCGCGTATGAACGAGCGGCCAACACCGCCGCCGGGGCGCAACGACGAGGCTTCGGATGAGAGGCAATGCGGCGTGATCTCCGAGCTGATCGGACAACAGATCCGCGGCTACATGCTCGGCGTCGGCCGGCGCCTGGCCCGGCTCGGGCTGAGCCCAAATTTGCTCACGCTCGTCGGCTTGCTGCTCAACGTCGCCGTCGCCTTCGTGATCGGGAGCGGCGAGCCGCGGCTCGGCGGTGTCCTGCTGCTGGTGGCCAGCGCCTTTGACATGCTCGATGGCGCCGTCGCCCGGGCGACCGACTCGGTGACGCGCTTCGGCGGCTTCTTCGATTCGACGCTCGATCGCTACTCCGAGGTCGTGATCTTCGGCGGGCTGCTCTTCTACCTGCTGCGCACGCCGGACGCCGAGATTGGCTCGATCTTGATCTTCGTCTCGGTCAGCGGCTCGCTGCTCATCAGCTATGCCAGGGCGCGGGCCGAATCGGCCGGCTACGGCGCCTCGGTCGGCCTGGTCGCCCGGCCGGAGCGGGTGATCCTGCTCGCGATCTGCTTACTTATTGGCCAGCCGCTGTGGGCGCTCTGGATCTTGGCCATCACCACCCATCTGACCGCCATCATCCGCGTCCTCCACGTCTGGCGAATGAGCCAGCGGGACCGTCCCGGCGTCGCCGCCCCGGGTACCGAGCGGTAACGAGATGGATGAGCGACCACCGAACGTGACCGCCCCGGAGCCAGACGATATTCAGATCGATCCGCGCGATGTCGCCTCGGCCGGCCGCTCCTGCTCGGTGATCCTCATCCTGCTCGTGGCGATCGTCCTCATCCTCTGTGTCGGCATTGCCCTGCGGTGGGCGATCTTGAGCTAGCCGCGGCGCGGCCGTCAGCGAAACGAGGGCAGCATTGACCGCCACCGCGTCACGCCGGGTTCGCGTGGGCCTGGCCATGCCGCCAAAGCCGCCGTTCGGCACGTTGCGGCAGGCGCTCGTCCTCTGCCGCCTGTTGCGCTTCGATTCGTTCCTCGTCTGGGACCATCTGCAAGACCTCGTCTCGCGGTCGCTCTGGCAGCCGGAGACGACCTGGGCGGCGAAAGCGGGCGAGAGCCCGCACCAGTTCTTCGACTTCCAAACCACCCTCGGGGCACTGGCGGCGCGTGCCGGCCGGGTCCGGCTGGGAGTGGCGGTGACCGAGCCCGCGCGCCGGCACCCGGTGATGATCGCGCAGGCGATGCTGACCTTGGCGCACCTGTCGTCCCGGCCCCCGATCCTTGGCCTCGGCGCCGGTGAGCGGGGCAACACCGAGCCCTATGGGCTCAGCGTCGAAACGGGGGTAAGCCGGCTGGAAGAGGCGCTCCAAGTGATTCGGTTGTGCTTCAACGGCGAGAGCTCGTTAGAGTTCGATGGGAATTTCTTTCACCTGGAGCGAGCCCACTTCGACCTCAAGGCACCGCCGGACCGCACCCCACGGATTTGGATCGGCGGCAGCGGGCCACGCATGCTGCGCCTGACCGGCGCCTACGGCGACGGCTGGTATCCGACCGGGGCCCTCATGCCGGGGGAGTATCATGCCAAGCTCGGGTTGATCCATGATGCGGCGCGGCTGGCTGGTCGCGATCCCAGCCGGATCACGCCGGCATTCCAACCGGTCATCGTTGCCGCCCCGACCGAGCAAGCGGCCCGGCAGCTGCTCGACCACCCGATGATCCGGTATCTTGGCCTGCTCTTACCGGCCGTCGCCTGGGAGGAGCGGGGACACCGCCACCCCTTTGGCCCCGCCTACCGGGGCTATCACGATCTGCTACCGGAGCGCTACACCGCGGCTGAGACCCACGCCGCGATCGCCGCCGTCCCCCTGGAATTGGCCGAAGCCGGGCTGATTTGGGGCACCCCGCGACAGATCATCGGCCGGCTCCATGACTATGTCAATGCCGGACTCCGCTACATCGTGCCGCAACTACCGGCTTTGATGGTGTCGCGCCGGGCCGCGCTGTACAACATCCGGCTGCTTCACACCATCGCCGCCGAATTCCGGCGCCCGGTGTAGGCCGCTACGTCATCGGCACCTGGCGCAAAATCTTCCCTTCCGTCCTCAGGAAAATCTCATCCAGGCTCTCACCGGTAATCGTCAGGCCATGATTCTTCAGGCCCACGACCGCGTGCGCCGGGTCCGGCGCCTGGCGCACCAGCTCAGCCACCGCCACCGCCAGCTCTTCGGTGCCGCACGGGTAGTTCACCGCGGTCGAAGGAATGCCGTCCATCCAGGCGTGGATGTGGAGGATGGCGCCCACCGCCGGATGCTCGCGATAGATCATGATGTGTTCGATGGCATCGACCGAGACCCGGCGCGGCCGGATCGCCGGCGGCACGCTCAGTTGGATGGCACCGCGCCCGGCATCGAACCCGGTCACGAGCAGGATGTCTCGGCCAATCTGGCGCAGCTTGCTCTTGTCGACCCCGCTGGCGCTCATCCAGAAGGTGCTCGCATTGCGTCGCTGGCTGAGGTTGCCGTAGCTGAGACCGCCGATGTTGAAGAGTTGCCGGACATGGCGAAAGTCGCGTGGCGACAGGAAGTCTTCCAGCGGAAACGGCGCTGGCAGCAAGTCCAGCTCGTCCAGTTTCTGCCCAGCTCGGGTTAGCGCCGCCGAATGCTCGTCGCCATGCCAGAGAGATTCCGGCAGATCGTGGTGAAAGTCGTTGTCGATCACTAGGCGCGACGTCGCCAGCGGCGCCAAGCGGGCGACCACCGCCGCGAAGAACGCGGCATCGTCGCCACGATGCTGAATGGAGTAGGTGCCCTGCTCCAGCGTGAAGAAGGAGGCAATTGGGCCGGCGCCGCCGGCGTCTTGATGGGCGACCAGGACAAAGATGTTGCCGAGGGTGCGCAACAGGAGCGGGTAGCCGGTCCGCAGGAGATCATCCGGGGCGCGCTCCACCTCGCCGATGCCAACCACGAACACGGCACGAGACCGCCGCCGGTAGCTATGCGGCGCCGCCACGTCGACCGGATGCAGCGCGACGCCAGCGGCATCTCGAGCCGGCATGGCATCGTCCGCCAGCTGATGGCCCGCGCCGCGCATCGTCGCCCGCAGCCCATCCGTGAACCAGGCGAGCAGCGTACCGGGTATTGGTCCCGCCTTCGGGCTAATCAGCGTGCTCGCCACGTCCGCTCCCTCCTGACTTCAATGGCAGGCGCCGGGCACCAGCACCCGTCGAGTCGTCCGCTCTGGTCGAGGTGGACGAAATGGCGACACGGTGCCCGCTCCACCACCGATGTCCACTGCCTAGCATACCCAAGTCCGCCGCCGAAGGCAGCCGGAGCGTTTGGCCGGTGACCGGGAGCAGCCGAATCGAGGAACCCTGTACCAGCGGCCACCATCGCCCCGCCGGCTCTCATCTCGATGCATACGGGCCGATCGCGTTCGGAAACACGGTAGCATGTCGGTTAGTTGCGCCTCGCCGCGGTGGCGGGCGAGTTGAGGCAAGTCTCGCGGCAACCCAAACTGGCTACCCTGAGCGCACACCCCATACAGTCGTTCGACGGAGGCAACAGGCACATGGGAACCATCGAGTTCATTCACCAGACGCGCTGGCATGACCTGCCCGAGCGGGTACGCCATCAGGCCCGGCGCTGCCTCCTCGACACGCTCGGGGCCGGGATCGGCGGCCGCCGGACCGAGCTGTCGCGGATCGTCAACGACTTCGCGGCAACGACCCATGGCGGCCGGGGGGCAACCCTTTGGCTCGACGGCCGCCCGGTCTCACCTCCGGGGGCGGCGCTGGCTAATGGCATGACCGTCGACTCGCTCGACATCCACGACGGCTATCTTCCCGTCAAAGGCCATGCCGGAGCCGCCATGGTGCCGGCCGCGTTGGCGACCGTAACCATCGAAGACAACCCGCCCGCCTCCGGGCAGGAGCTGCTCACCACGCTGGTGATCGGGTACGAGGTGGCGCTCCGGGCCGGGGTTGCCCTGCATGCGACGGCCCACGACTACCACACCTCTGGCGCCTGGAATGCCCTTGGTTGCGCGGCCATGGCGGCCCGGACCCTGGGCCTCGATCCGGAGCGGACCCGGCACGCCCTCGGGATCGCCGAATACCATGGTCCCCGGTCGCCGATGATGCGCTGCATCGATCATCCCACTATGCTCAAGGACGGGTCCGGCTGGGGGGCGATGACCGGCGTCAGCGCCGCCCTGTTGGCCCGAGCCGGCTTCACCGGCGCCCCGGCGGAGACGGTTGAAATGCCAGAGCCAGCCGGCACCTGGGCGGATCTCGGCACCCGCTGGCGGATCGTCGAGCAGTTCTTCAAGCCCTTCGCGGTCTGTCGCTGGGCGCAACCGGCGATCGCCGGCGCGATTGCCGTGCAGAACGATCACGGGCTAGACCTGAGCGCGATCGAGCGGATCCAGGTGATCACCTTTCATCAGGCGACACGCCTGGCCAGCCGGCGACCCCTGACGACCGAAGAAGCGCAGTACAGCCTGCCATTTCCCGTCGCCGCCGGGCTGGTCCATGGCCAGCTCGGGCTCACCCAGCTCAGCGGAGCGGGATTGCACGATGCGGACGTCCTGCGACTCGTCGATCGCATCGAGCTCGTGGATGACCCGGCGCTCAGCGCGCGCTTCCCCGCCGAGCGTGTGGCACGGGTGCGGATCGAGACCGTCGATGGCCGCCGGCTCGATTCGGGCGAATGCCAGGCGCCATGGGATGCCGCCGCCCCGCCGACGGACGAGGAGTTGATCGCGAAGTTCCGCTGGGTGACAAGTGACAGCCTGCCGGCGACGCGGGCGGATGAGCTGATCGAAATCGTCTGGAACTGTGCGGAGCTGCCCGACGCCGGACGACTGAGCGCGCTTTTGGCGGCGCCGGGCGATGTTTCGTAACGCGGGACGGTCCCGGATTCATCGGATCGCGGATCGGGTGCCAACAGCCCTGAGTCCTGCCCAGGTCCGTGCTACCATGCCGGGCAAGAGGCGGAGGTTGTCACCATCAAGAGGCAGGGAGTTTCCATGAGCAGCAACGGAACGCCGTCGTCACGGGTCGCTGGTGAGTCCCGTTCCGTGCGAGTCGCCGCCATCCAGATGAATTCACGCGATGACAAGGCGGCCAACATCGAGACCGCCCTGGGTCTGATCGACCAGGCCGCCGCCGCCGGGGCCCGGCTGGTCGCCCTGCCGGAAGTGTGGACCTATCTGGGGCCGGAGTCGGGAAATCACGAGAATGCCGAAACCGTCCCTGGGCCGACGGTCGATCGCCTGGCCGAGCGGGCCCGTCGCCATGGCATCTACATCCACGGCGGCAGCATCATCGAACGCGAGCCGGGCGACCCCCGCCTCTTCAACACCACCGTCGTCATCGCCCCCGACGGCGACATCATCGCAACATATCGAAAGATCCACATGTTCGACGTGGTCCTGGACGGGGTCGCCGCCTACCAGGAATCGGCGACGATTTCGCCCGGTGATGAGGCGGTGACGGTCGAGATCGAGGGGATGCGGGTCGGGCTCGCGATTTGCTACGACCTCCGCTTTCCCGAGCTGTTTCGGATCCTGGCCTTGAACGGGGCCGAGCTCATCATCCTTCCCGCCGCTTTCACGATGACCACCGGCAAGGACCACTGGGAGGTCTTACTCCGGGCCCGCGCCATCGAGAATGGCGTCTTTATGGTCGCCCCCGCCCAGTTCGGCCAATATTTGCCTGGTAAGTGGTCGTACGGCCGCTCCCTGATCGTTGACCCGTGGGGGACGGTGCTTGCTACCGCGACCGACGCGGAGACCGTGGTCGTGGCCGACCTCGATCAGCAACGCCTGGCCCAGGTCCGCCGCCAGGTACCGTCCCTGGCCAACCGCCAGCCGGCGGCGTACCACTGGCCGGAGGATGAGCCTGCCGCCGTCCGGGCCGGGAGCCGGTTGGCCGTGGGCTAGCGAGGCATCGCCGGTGCGGGCGCATCTCTCGTTGTCGATCGTCGGGCTCGTCCTCCTGGGGACCGGGTGTACGGTGGGCGAGTCCCCGGCCAGCGTGGCGCCAACGGCGCCGGTGCTCGTCATCGTGACCGCGACGCCGGGCGTGCCGGCGGCCCCGGCCGGGCCACGGACGGTCGAGCAGCGGTACGTTGTGCGCGAGGGGGACACCCTTTCAACCATCGCCGCCCGGTTCGATGTAACCGAGCCGGCGCTCCTGGCGGCCAACGACCTCAGCGATCCCGATCGGATCATGATTGGACAGGAGCTGGTGATTCCGCCGCCCGAGCCGTAGCGACAACCGCCCCATTCGGCACGATTGTTCGAACTCGTTGGCAATGGCTTGACGCCTCTCGGCGGAACATGATAGGCTGAGTCCACGGTCGAGCGCGGGCATATCCCAGCCGGCCAAGACACTCCTTATTTACACCGAGCAGGGTAAAGGAGGTGATGCCCATGAGTAGTCACGGTACGATGGGCGTCGCGGGCGAGGTAGTGCGCGTCTAAGCGCACGCGGCCGCGACGCCCAAGCCAAAAAGCCGGTCCTGAAGGACCGGCTTTTTTTCGTTAATGTTAATGGGGAAACTGGACGAGTGCTTCCCCAGTCCCATACGGTCACCGCCGGCGCGCTGGACTAAAAGTCCGCGCTGAGCACACGAAGTCCTTTGAGGACCGATCACGAATTGTCCTCCGTAGGAGAGGATAACACGCTGAATCTACTATTTAATATCGATTCTTAGACATCGTTTTCTTAATCCTGAAAGGACTTCGTGGTGTTCAGCGCGGAATTCATTCCAGCGCCTCGCCGACGCGACGCTACGATTCCCACACGTTTCACGCGACCTTCGTAGAGGGCATGTTTGCAGCCCGCGGCGCGGGAACCAAAGCAAACGCCCGGCCGCTTGGCCGGGCGTTTGTAGATTGACGTTCGGTGGGCGAACGATCGCCGCTACTCGTTCTCCGTTTCGTCCCCGGCTGATGCTTCGGTCCCCTCTTCGGCGTCGGCGTCGGCGGCCTCCGCTTCGGTCTCTTCCGGCTCTTCCTCGACCCGGGCGGCGGTCACATGCGCCAGGATCTCATCTTCGCCGGTCACGATCGTGACGCCGTCCGGTACCGAGAGGTCACTGACGTGGACGGCATCGCCGGCGGCGGCCAGGCTCGAAATGTCGACGTCGATCTGGTGCGGCACATTCGCCGGCAACGCTTCGACCTCGACCTCGGTCCGCAGCTCGGTCAGCACCCCTTCGATATGCTCCGCCGGTGAATGGAAGACGACCTGCACCATGGTGCGCAGCGTCTGCAGCATGTTAGGCGCGAAGAAGTCGATATGTAGGGGTTCGCGCCGGACCGGATCTTCTTGCACTTCCCGAATAAAGACCGGCCGCGTCCCCCCGGTCCAGGTCAAGGTGAACAACGTCGAGTGACCATGAGCCCGATAAAATCGATCAAACTCACGGCGGTTGACGCTGACCTGCACGGTCTCCGGCACCACCGGGCCATAGACGACGCCCGGGATCAGGCCGTTGCGGCGGAGCTGAGCCACCTTCTTTCCCAGCACGGTTCGCACTTCAGCATTCAGGGTTAGCTCGCTCATGCGGGAAAGACGTCCTCCAATGAAGCAAATGGTTCAGGATCGGCGGCCGCGCTTGTCGGGTGTCAACGCCACGCGGGTGACGCCCTCCACCGGC
>JACCYK010000337.1 GCA_013696525.1 Chloroflexia bacterium | reverse complement strand
GTCGACATCGACCCCGCGGAGCTGGGCCGCAACTACCAACCCAGCCAGGCGATCGTGGGCGATGCCCGGACCACGGCGCGGGCGCTAGTGGACGGTCTGGCCGCGGCGGGGATCACGAAGCACGGCTGGTCCGAGGCGGAGATCGCCGCCGCCAGAGAGGCCGCGCTGGGACGGGCCTTTGGGGCGGAACATGCCGGCTACCTCGCCGCGTTACGGCGGGCCATTCCGCGTGACGGCATCCTGGTCAACGACGCGACGATGATGAGCTACGCGGCGGCCTGCCGGTACCCGGTGTACGAGCCGCGAACCTTCTTCGTCCCGGCCGGCTACCTGACCCTCGGCGCCTCGATGCCAATGGCGTTGGGGGCCAAGGTGGCCCGGCCGGAGGCGACGGTGGTGGCGATCGTGGGCGACGGCGGGTTCCAGTTCACGATGCAGGAGCTGGCGACCGCGGTCCAGTTCCGGCTGGGCGTGCCGATCGTGATCTTCAACGACTCGACCTATACCGCGGTCAAGTGGGAGCAGGCGCACGAGTACGACCGGCGCTACTTGGGCGTGGATCTGGTCAATCCCGACTTCATCGCCCTGGCCGGCGCCTATGGCATTCCCGGCGTGCGCGCCAATTCGCCGGCCGAGCTGGAGCAGGCGGTCGTGGAAGCCGCCGGCCGCGACCTGCCAACCATCATTGATACGCCGATTCGCTTCGACTACTAGCGCCGGCTGGCGATCCGCCGCCGAACCTGAGCGGTTTCAAGCCATTGGCTCAGGCGGGGTTCAGGCCGGCTTCAGGTTTCGCCGGTATCGTCAGGCATTGAGCGGGTTCGTGGCCGCGATACCGATGCTGAACTAGGAAAGGACACCGATGGTGACGAAGGCGCGATGGGGTTGGTTGCCGGTGACGTTCATGGCCGCCATGTTCGCGGTATCCGGCCTGCAGACGACGTTCGGGCGCGATGCCTCAGCCCAGGACGCGACGCCGGCGGCCAAGGTTGGCATCCTCGACGCCCGCGATGGGCTGCCGGAGTGTGTCGCGGCCGAGCCAGGGGCGGTGCCGGAGGGTGTGGACGCCGCTTCGGTCTATGCGATCAACAGCGCGGAATCGGCGGCGCGGTATCAAGTGACGGAGGAGCTGGCGGGCGTCGGCGCGAACGAGGTGATCGGTGAGACGAACGCGATCATCGGCAACATCCTGTTCGACGCCAGCGGCGCTCCCCTCCCGTGTTCCCAATTTGACGTGGACCTGCGGACGCTCGAAACCGACGAGGCCCGCCGCGACAACTATCTGCGCGGCAATACCCTGGAAACCGATACCTATCCGCTGGCCACCTTCGTCCTCCGCCACGTTGAAGGGGTCGATGGCCCCCTGCCCGAGGGTGAAGAAGTCGCCATCATCCTGATTGGCGACCTGACCTTCCACGGCGAGACCAGACTGGCGGCCTGGGAGGCGATGGTGACGAAGGAGGCTGTCAACCTCACGGGGTCGGCCTCGACCACCTTCACCTTCCCGGACTTCAGTATCGAGAAGCCGATCGTCGGTCCGGTGGTGGGCATTGGCGACGAGGTGACGCTGGAAATCGACTTGGTCGCTGCTCCCGCCGGCTAGTGACTGTTCGGAGCCCGGGCGACGGATGATCGCGGCCGTCGCGTCGTCCGGGTTCTCGATTGGAGACCATCCCGAATGATGCCAAGACGGCGAAACCGGGGCACGCTGATGTTCTCCCTGCTGGCGATCGCGGTCGTGCTGATCGTGGTCGGGTATGGGGTCTACCTGGCGAACATGGCGGGCCGCCTGCCCTGGCAGGAGGAGCCGACGCGGATCCCGGTGACGCCGTTCGCCGACCTCGGCGGGCCCAGTGAGGACACGGGCGACGAGGCGGATAGCGGAACGCCGGTTTCGGATGTCCGGTGGCTGCTTGGCGCCGTGGCCACGATCCAGTGGGACCGGGCCCGGTGAAGCGGTGAGACCGAGACCCATCTGGCGACGCCGCCCGTGGCCGCGCCGGCTCAGGTCTCGCTCAGCTTGCTCTCACCTCCGCTTAAGGTTCGACCGCTAGACTCGGCAACGAGGCACGGCGACGAGCCGCTCCGGTGGCCACGCCGTTTTTGGATGACCCGGCCCTAGCCGGGCATCCTGACCGCGGCCCTTCTTCCCCGATGATCGACCCCCGGACGGGAAGAATGGTCGCGGCCTCTCTCTGCAATGAGGGCGCGTGCGCGATGCGAGACGATTCCCCGGCCCGAATCCTTGTGGTCGATGACGATGCCGAAATCCGCGCCTCGTTGCGGCGCGGCCTCTCCATCGCCGGCTTTACAGTGCTGCTGGCGGAAGACGGCGCGGCCGCGCTCCGCCAGGTTCGGGATGACCCGCCCGACCTCGTGGTACTGGACATTATGATGCCGGGACTCGATGGGCTCGACGTCGTACGCCGGCTCCGCGCCGGCGATGAGGCGCTGCCGGTGGTCCTGCTGACGGCCAAGGACGCGGTGCCCGATCGCGTTGCCGGCCTCGAGGCCGGGGCCGACGACTATCTCGTGAAACCCTTTGCCCTAAGCGAGCTGGTCGCCCGCATCCGGGTCCGGCTCCGTCGTCAGGAAGCGACGGGGAACGCCGAGCTCCGCTTCGCCGATGTGCGGCTCAATACCGGAGCTCATGAAGCAACCCGGGGCGATCGCCTGATCGCCCTGACGAATACCGAGTACGAGCTGCTCCGTCTCTTTCTATTGAACCCAAAGCAGGTGCTAACTCGTGACCGCATCTACGAGCGGGTCTGGGGATACGAATTCGTGGGCGAGTCGAAGGTGATCGAAGTCTACGTCCGCTACTTGCGCGAAAAGCTGGAGGCCGGCGGCGAACCGCGCCTGATCCATACGCTGCGGGGGGCGGGGTACGTGTTGAAGGAGCAGGCGTAATGTCGGTCCGGCTGCGCTTAACGCTGATGCAGACGCTCTTGTTGGGGCTGGTGCTGGCCGCGTTCGCGATCATCGTCTACGCGGTGATCTCGGCCCAAGAAACGAGCCGGCTCAATTATGAGCTACGAATGCAAGCTGACGACCTTCAGGAGCGCGCGCTCGGAGTCAGACTCCGTGCCGCCCGCGGCCGGGCCGGGGAATTGGCGGACCTGCCTTACCAGGGCTTCAATCCTGACCTGGACCCGAGCCTGCCGGTGGTCTTGGGTCACGAGCTTGTCGCTCCGGACGCGTCGGTTACCGCCGCCATGACCGACCGGATGGCGGGATCACGCTTTTCCGCTCAGTTGGTCACTGCCTCAGGTCAGGTAGTTGCCCACACCGCCGATCCTCCACCCGTCTTGATGATCGCGGACGAATTCTGGAGCGCGGCAATGACGCAAGGTCAGCACATTGCCGCGGTCGAGGTGGACGGGGAGGCGCACCAGGTCTTCGGCACCCGGGTTGAGGCCGGCCGCTTCTCGGACCGGCTGCTGCTGGTCGTGATGTCGCCGCTGGCGGCGGTCGAGGCGACGCTTGCCGGCTGGCGGCTAACCCTGGCCGTGATCGTCGCCGGCACCGTCGCCGTGTCGGCGGCGATCGCCTGGTTCATGGCGAGCCGTGCCCTGCGGCCGGTCGACCGGATGACGCGGTCGGCACGGGCGATCGGGGAGGCGGCCGATTTTTCGCGCCGGCTGCCGGAACCGGAACGGGCGGACGAGCTCGGACGTTTGGCTCGAACATTTAACGACATGCTCGATCAGCTCGCCACGGCCCACACGACCCAGCGCCGCTTTCTCGCCGATGCCTCGCACGAGCTACGAACCCCGCTCACGGTCATCGGCACCAACACGTCGGCCTTGCTGGGGGGCGTTGATCGAGACCCGCGCGAACGTGCCGAAACCCTGCGCGCGATCGCGCGGGAATCCGAGCGGATGGGACGATTGGTGGCTGACCTGTTGATCCTGGCCAGGGTTGATGCTGGACAGCGGTTGACGTTTCAGCGGGTGGCGTTCGATATGGTCGTGCTGGACGTCTACCAACAGCAGCGCGGTCTCAACCCGGGGACGCGGCTGACACTCGGCGAGTGGGAACAGGTGGCGGTCGAGGCCGACCCGGATCGGTTGAAGCAGGTCGTGCTCAATCTCATCGATAACGCCATCCGCTACACGCCGGCCGGTGGTACGGTGACGCTCGATCTCCAGCGCCGGGGGAGCGAGGCGATCCTGCGGGTGCGTGATACCGGCATCGGCATTTTGCCGGAGCACCAGGGGCGCATCTTCGAGCGCTTCTACCGGGTCGACCAACCACGAAGCCGGCAGGCGGGCGGGACCGGGCTTGGCTTGGCCATCGCGCGCGAGGTCGCCACCGTCCATGGCGGTCGGATCGAGCTCTCAAGTCAGGTTGGCGTGGGATCGACCTTTACCCTCACACTGCCGGTATCGCGGCTGTCCGTCGCGGCAACGGCATCATCGCTGCCGCCTTCGGTGCCTCCAATCCGGTCGCCGGCTCCGGCGTAGGTCACGAATTGCCGGCGGCGGTGGACCTAATCTTGCTTTTGAGTTCGATACGCACCGGCTCGCTCTCGCTCACGGTGTCACGCGATTGATCCGGATGACGGGCTCGGCTCGTAGAGAAGGGTAAGTCGCCGCTCCAGGGACGAGCGCGGCAAGAGAATTGACCCGGCATCGCCACCGTGGAACCAGCGATGCGTCTAGGGTCGAGGGCCAACGGTTCCGAGGATAGTGGAATCTGAACAGCGGCTGTCTCGCCGGCGCCGGTTGGCCGCTGGCGCGAAGTCAGCAAAGCTACGGAGAGCCACGCCAGATATCGCTCATAGAGAGGAGCAGGCTATGTTTCGTGCGCTCGTCGCGACATTGGTGACCATGATGGTCTTCGGCCTCGGCGTCACCCTGGCTCAGGCCCAGGCGTTGACATGCTCGCAGTTCGCGAGCCAGGCAGAGGCGCAGGCCGCCTATGCCGCCGACCCCTCCGACCCCGCCGGCAACGACGAGGATGGTGACGGCATCGCCTGTGAGGACGTCATTTACGGGAACACGGCCACCGATTTCACCGCGGTCCAGGGTGCTGCCGCCGCTGATGCGGGCACCGCTGACGCGGGCGGCTCGGGCATTGGCGCCGCCGGCCTCGTCGGCGGGGACGCCGCGGCGACAGAGAGCGGAGCGTCTGGTGTTGGCGCTGGCGGGATCACGGTTGCTGACGCCCCGGCCGCTGACGCGACGGTCGCGGATGCCCCGGTCGCGGACGCCCAAGCCAGCGGCGTCGGCGCCTCCGGCATCACCGCCGCCGGTCAGCAAGCGGGTGGCGATGGCGGGACGCGGGAAGAGCGGCGAGCGGAACGGCAGGGCGAGCGCGGCGTTGGTGCCTCCGGCACGACCCGCGGCGATATGGTCGGGACGATGACCGGCATGCCATCGACCGGCGTCGGCGCCACGGTTGCCGGTTCTTGGGCCGCCGCGGCGGCCCTGCTGGGGGCTGCCATGGTGTTCGGGACGCTGGCGGCGACAAGCGCCCAGCGCGTCCGCAACGACTAAAGGCGGTCAGCTTCAAGCGAAGCGACATTCGTACGCGGCACCGGGAGCATGTCTCCCGGTGCCGCTTGTGCGTGAGCCGCGAGCGCCGTCCAGACGAGTGAGCATTCTTACCTGGTTCTTGATTTGGGTTCAGTCACCCTTCAGATCGCGGCTCTAGAGTCAAAGCCAAGAGATGTGCCGATCCCGCGATTGGTCGTCTCAGGCGGAACCGCGACCAGCGCGCCCAACTCGATGGGCGGGCGGCCACTAGAAGGAGCGTACCCATGATGCGACGTCGTGTATTCCTATCCGGGCTCGGTCTCTCGCTGTCGCTGGCCGGGGCCAGGGCAGTGCCGGTCATAGCTCAAGACCGAACCGTCGGCATTCCCCCGACCGAAGCCGTTGACTTCGCCGAATGGGAAGCCGAGCGGGCGGCCCGCTACGAGGAGTTCCTGGCCCGGTTCACCGACAACCTCGGCCTGTCAGACCCCGACCTGGTTGAGACCGCCTTCAAAGAGACGTTGCAGGAGATGATCGACGAGCGGTCCGCGGCGGGTGAGATCCCGGCGGACCTGGCGGAGGACCTCAAGACCAGGATCGACGACGCCGAGGGTCCGCTCTTGATAGGACACCTGATGCGCGGCGGGCACGTCATGCATGGTGGCCCGGGCGGCCGCATGGATGTCGTTCGGCTTCGTCCCCGGGCTGGCGACCGCTTGCCAATCGAGACTCGCGACCGGGATCGAGGCCGACAGGATGACGAAGACGACGAATAGGTCCCCAAGAAGACGCTCCGCCGCGATGTGTAAGGTACGGGTATGGGTTGGTTAGCGGCAGTACCGAGGCGTGGCGGTCGTCTGGCCAAGCGCGGGGGTTCAGCCCCGCGCTGAAGTCACAAACCCAGCTGAAACTGGCTGAGTTGACGCTGACGTACTCACCTGGAGTGGTCGCCTCGGTGCGTGACCAGGAGGGTTGGATACCAGGTGTCGCCCTCCGCTCACCGGAGCTGGCTTTTCGCCGGGTTTGTGAGCCGAGCCTGGGGGTTCAGACCCGCGCTCCCTGGCCCGCAGGATGGGGCTGGCTCAGCCCCGGCATTGGCCCCCCTTCCCAGGAGTGAGGGCCGCGGAACCACCGGGGCGATCATTATTCGCCAGTGTCGTATCCGAAGGCGATGAGGGCCTGGAGAAACCGTTCGTTGGTGGCGGCCTGGAGCTCGGGTGATAGGTCTTGCCGCCAGCGGCCGATCGAGGCTGCCGGGTCGCGGGTGGTCTGATGTTTCTTCAGCTCCGCCGGGTCCGCGGCGGCTCGGGCGATGACCGCCTCGACGGCGGCATCTGACGCGTCGAGTTCGAGATAGGCGAAGGCGGTCCGCATGGTCGCGACGGGGGAGGTAATTAGATCCTCGTAGCGGACCAGGTGAGCGCGATCGGAACGCCGCTGCCAGGCGGCGGCGAGCTGGTTCACGCCATTGGCCAGGGCGTCGATCCAGGCTTCGTCGCTGTCGCGGCCGGACCGGCCGAAATCGTCGAAGCCGCGTTGCTCGTTGTAGGCCAGCATCGAGGCCGCCATATCGCGAAAATCGCGCACCAGCACCAGCTCCCGGGCCCGGGGGAAGAGCCCGAGGGCAAGGCGGGGGTAGTCATCGGGGAAGTGCTTCTCCGCGAAATAGACCGCATCCGGCTCATCCTGCGCGGCGACGACGATCCCATACCACTCGTCGATGCTCTGCTGACAGAAGTCGGCGAGTCGTGAGGCGTAGATGGTGGCGCCCCAGTCCTCGAGCGCGGGGAGGGCGGGGAAGGCGGGCGCCTGGAAGGGGTTGGCGCCGGCCGCGAGAGCTTCGACGTGGAACTCGTTCGGTTGGCCCACCGTCTTTGCCGGGTTTGGCGGGGCGGTGAGGATGCGGAACAGATGGAGCCAGTATTTCGCCGGCCGCACCTCGTACGGATAGTGGCGATAGGTGACGACGCCGGGATGCTCGGCTAGCAGCCGCATCAGCCAGGTCGAGCCGGTCCGGCCCAGGCTGGTCACCAGGAGCGGCTGCAACCGCGACTGATAGCCGTCCGGCAGCGTGCGGTGGCGGCCCCGGATCGTCGCCAGCTTGACCGTCGAGCCGTCCTCCAGCTCGGCTATCACCCGGAGCTTGAACCGCGGGTCGAGTTTCAGCGGGCCGAGCGTGAGCTGAAAGCCTGATCGCGCCGCCCACGGTTGATCGGGATACTGGTCGCCGATATCGGGACGATCACCCTGTACGGGAGCGTTGCCTAGGGGGTCGCGTGGTTGCGCGATTCTGATCCTGGCCACGGGTTGATCGCGGCCCACGGCCCAGCCGCGGACATTGAAGCGATAGCCGGTGACGGTTGCTCGGGGTAGCGGCGTTTCAATCCCCGCCGCCAGCAACCCCGGTTGGCCGGTCGCGAGCCGGACGCGAATCTTCTCGATGATTGGGGTGGGCACGTGGCTGTTCTCCGCTCCATGGTTAGAACCCGAGGCCGTCCCGCACCGCCGGGAACACCTCGGCGGCAAACCGGCGCAACCGCGCATGGCGGTCGTTATTCGGCCAGAAGATAAAGGTGTCGATCCGGCCGGTCCGGGCGTGGTCGATCAACCCGCGGACCCAGGTATCGACGGCATAGGCGCCGCCAGTGCCCACCGCGGTCTCGTCACCGCCGGTGCCGGCGATATCGCCCATGACATTGTAGGCTCGTCGAATCGATGCCGGCGACCGGCCGGCCGCGATCGCCGCGTCGTCAATCGCGGCATTGAGCGCCGGCAGGTGATCTAGTGGCACATAGGGCGCGCTCAGCAGGATCCCGTCGCCCAAGCGCCCGGTCAGGCGCAGCATGCGTGGCTTGAAGCCGCCGATCCAGATCGGGATCGGTGCGGCGGGTTTCGGACCGAATCGCGCCCCTCGCGCGTGATAGTGAGCTTCGGCAAAGGTCGTCGCCCCGTCGTCGGCCCAGAGCCGGCGGATCAGGCGGATCCCTTCGTCCAGGGCGTCGACCGCCTCCGCCGGGGTCAGGCGTGGTCCGCCGAAGGCGGCGATGGCGTCAGGAAACCCGCCCGCGCCGAGACCCAAAATGACCCGGCCATGCGTTAGAACAGAGAGGGTGGCGACCGCTTTCGCCAGCATCACCGGTGGCCGCAACGGCAGCGGCGAGACGTTGCTGCCGACCGTGATCCGGCTGGTGCCCGCCGCGACCGCACCGAGCGTGGTCCAGGTATCGAGGTGTTCCCGGTTGTAGGGGTGATCCTGCATCAGGGCGAGTTCGAACCCGACCTCCTCGGCCAGTTGGGCGCGGGCGACCGCCTCTTCGGGATCGGCGGCATTGGGATCGATATTCGCCCCGAAGCGGAGGGCGCTGTATGCAGTTTTTGGGGAAGGCACGACGGCTGACCTCCATTCGGCTTGGATTCGGCGAGCGACGGGTACGGCCGGGCACTCGCGCCATGGTGTTGTGCAGCACTCGTGGCGCCCGGTGAGGTACCATAAACGATACGCGCGCCCACGGGTTTCACCTGGGCGCCAGGGGACGCCACCCATGGGTTTGGCAATGTCGACCCGGTGGGGTCAGGCGGGGAGGACATCTATGAAGTATCGCATTTTGGCTCCACTCGTGAGCCTTTCACTGGGCGTGCTCACGCTCGGGTCAGTCGCGCTGGCCCAGGAAGTGACCGGTGGAACCGGGCTGGTGACGGACGCCAGCGGCAACGACGTGAGCTCGTCGCCCGGCACCACCGCCAACGGCGATGGACCGACGTTTATCTATGGTGACATCACCACCGGCCCGGGCTACACGGTGATCGGGGCGCCGCCGACGACCTCCACCACTCCCCCGCCGGCGCCGCCCCCGGTCCCCGCGCCGACCGACCCCGCCCCCGCTCCCGCGCCGGCTCCTGCTCCGGCTGATCCCGGCACCTCCACGGCGCCCGTGCCGGTGGCGGGTGATGCTGATGGCGACAATCTGCCGGATGATCAGGAGGCGCAGCGCGGCACCGATCCGAACACTCCCGATACCGATGGCGACGGTGTGGCCGATGGTGACGAGATCAACATTTACGGCACCGACCCATTGAACTCGGACACCGACGGCGATGGCTTGACCGACGGCAATGAGCTTTTCTGGACCAACACCGTCCCCCTGCTCTGGGACACCGATGGTGACGGCTGGGGCGATGGTGACGAGGTCAACACGCAGGGCACCGATCCCCTGAGCGCGACCTCGTTCCCCGGCTCGGCCGGGACCGGGACGACGGACGCGGCGGCGCCGGTCAGCGGCTTCCAGGGCGATGCCGCCCCAGTGGCCGAATCGACGACGGCCGCGGCCCCGGTGGAGGCGACGACTTCGACCGTGAGCCCATCCGGCGAGATGACGGCCGCGCCCGGCGAGACGACCTCGCTGGGAGATGGCTTCGTGACGGCGGCGCCCGGCTCGGTCGAGAGCCCCTCGGTCAGCACCGGTTCGCCAGCCCCGGCCGTGAACCCGGAGCCCGATCCCGCCCCGGTGGCGGTGGCGTCCGGCTCCTGTGGCGACTACGGCAGTTGGTATGACGCACAGGTCACCTACGAGGACGCCGGCGGAACCTCATCGTCGCTCGCCGACGCGCTCGACCCGAACCGGGACGGCGTCGCCTGCGAATCGATGCAGGTCGTCTAGTCCGGACGAGGGAAGCGACCATGAACCGCCTTGTGACCGCGCTCCTCGGCCTGAGCCTGGGAATCTCCGCCTGCGACGGTCCCGCCACCGCCCAGGAGAGTAACTCCCCGACGACCGTGATTGAGCAAGAGCAACCGCGGCCGGGCCGC
>JACCYK010000333.1 GCA_013696525.1 Chloroflexia bacterium | reverse complement strand
TCTCCGCCGGGGCGGCGCCGGTGGCGGCGCGGCGCCGGCGGCGGGTCAGCCGGGTCCGTTGGGTGGTGGTGCCCTCGGGCGGCGTCACCGGCCGGTACGGGACCGGCGAGGAAAGGACCAACACCGTCTCGCAGCGAGCCCCGGCGACGCTGAAGGAGTCCACCAGCTTCTCCAGGGCCGCCGTGTCGGGCACATGGACCTTGACCAGATGGGTCGCTTCGCCGGTCACTCGATGCGCTTCGGCCACCGCCGGCTCCGCCTCGACCACGCCGAGGAATTTTTCATAGTCACCGCCGGCCACCGTCGCCCGGATCAAGGCCGTGATCGGCCGTCCCAGCGCCACCGGCGCGATCACCGCCCGGTAGCCGGCGATCACGCCGCGCTCTTCGAGCCGGCGCACCCGCTCAATCATGGCCGGGCTGGACAGCCCGACCCGCTCCGCCAGCGCTTTCATCGTCAACCGGCCGTTTGCTTGCAATGCCGCCAAAATCTGCTCGTCAAGCGAATCAACCTGGTTCATCATGGTCCCCTCCCCACTTTCGGATGTACGGCGTGTCCGGACACCCACTTCCACAAGAAATGCTTGGCACGAGGTTCCGACCTCCCAGCATCGAGCTACCCGGCGCTGAGTTTATCGTCTGCCCGCGTACCTCGCAACACGCACTCCGATTGAGCGAAGGCTTCCCTTCCGAAAGGCTTCGCACACAACAGGTTGCGGGATCGCGGCGATTTGGTCAAGTGGCCGCTGACGACCAGCGAACCGCGCACGGTACACTGCAACGAAGGAAACCTGTCAGGCAAGACACCGCGTGGGGATCGGGAGGCAGGATGCGACTGGATGTGTTAGCGGCGCTGGGCCCAGAGTCAGCCGAGACCGAGATGAAGCGAACGATCGGCGCCGTCGTTGCCCGCGCCTCTCCGGCTGGAGGGTTAACCGTCGAAATCGGTCCGGCCGACGGCGCCCCGCTGTTGCGGCTCGGGCTGAGCAAGGCCGAGGCCCAGCGGCTGTGCAACACCTTGGCAGCGATCATCAACGGCCGCGACGAAGAGATCATGATGACCGAAGACTAACCACGAGTGGCAGTCGGCAACGCCCGATCGGCTAGCCGATGGCAAACTCGCTGTCGATCACCCGATCGGGGTCGATAAGGGCCAGCATCACCAGCTCCTCGGCGGTCGGGACCGGCGTCACCGCGGTTGAGGCATCGACCGCGATCGCGAATCCGGTTTGCGCCTGCAGGTGGTCCGGCGCCACGCCGGGGTGGATGCTCTCGACTTCGAGCCGGCCGTCGCGACGGACGAAGACGCAGAGCGGGGTCACCACGCGATCAACGTTCCCGGCCGCGGTCACGAAATCGAGCCGGTCGACAAAGGACCGGCGGTCATGCTTGGTCCGCCAGAGGATGACCCGCCGGGCCGAGGGCATCAGGGCGGCACTGCCCGCCCCGCCCGGTAACCGGACCTTGGGCCGGGCGAAATCGCCGATCACGCTGAGGTTGATCCGTCCCTGCTGATCGATTTGGGCGCCGCTGAGGAACGCGACATCGAGCCGGCCCCGCGACGCTAGGTCGAACAGGTCGGTCAGGGTGACGAGCGAGCGAGTGCCACGGAGCAGGGCGGGATCGACGGTCGACACCGGCAGCCGCTCCGGCCGCGGATCGACGCTGCCGGTAATGTTGAGATAGACCAGGCCCGGCGCCTGAAGCTGCTTCGCCAAGAGCGTCGCCACCATCGGCAGCGGTGAGGCGACGCCGTGAAACACGGTCTCACCATCGTGCAGCAAGCGGGACATCGCCACCGCCATCATCACCGGGGCGTCATGAGCGGGAGCAGGTTCGCCGGTCGTTGTCATCGGGCCGCCAGCATCGGTTCGGCGTCGAGAATGCGCTCGGTGACAAATTGGTTGAAGCTGTCGACGTCTTTGTTGGCGGCAATGTAGGCGGCAAGGTACTCGGCGTCGAAGTCATACAGCCCGGCGCAGCCGCCCGGCCAGGCTCCACCAGGCGCTTCCACCACCGCATCGACCATGAAGCCGCTGATGGCCACGCTCTCCGGCATCGCCTCGAACGTCACGCCATCGACGAGCCGTTCCGTGGTCAAAATCACATGCCTAGCCGCCCGCACCATCAGGAGATCTTCGAACCGGGTGCCGTAGATACGGGCGTTGCCGGTGCGGTCCGCCTCCTGCACATGGACGATCGCGACATCCGGCATCAAGGCCGGGATCACCACCACGCCGTCCCCGGTGTACGGATCACGAACGGTCTGGAAACCGCGTGCCGCCGGCAGATCGGAGCCAAGCATGCCGGCGATCGGCATAAAGGGGACGCCCTGGATCGCCGCCCGCAGCCCAGCGATGACGCTGTAGCAGGCATGCTCTTTGGCGAGCACGCGCCCCTGCTCGACCTCACGCCGGTAGCTCGGGGCCAGCCCATATAGGGTCTCGAAGCCGACGAACCCGGCCGAGACGGCGGCAGCGCAACCGGTGCCACAGAGGAGATCAACGTCGTAGGCGCCAGCCGTTTTGACCAGCTCGAGGCCGCGCTTGCGCTGCCGTACCAGCTCATGCACCGCCGCGAAAGGTCCGCGATGGAGCGTGTTCCCGCCGAGTGCCAAGATCGCCCCGTCCGGCACCGCCGCGATCGCCGCCGCCATGGTTGTTTGCTTGTCGATCATCGGCCTTGCTCCTCGTTCCGCGTCACCGCCAGGGCCGGCAGCCGGTCTGGGGGGAGGACGCGCCAAGTCAATCATACGCGGCTTTCGGGCTATCATGGGCGACAGACCCTACGCTTGGTCAGGCCGTGGCGCGGATCGTCGCGGCCGACACCGCACGGAGAACTGCTCGTCTATGCCTATGTACCCGGCCGCCGTCCACCGCTCGCACCTGACGCCGCTCCGGTTCTTGCAACGGAGCGCCGCGATCTTCCGCCAGAAACCCGCCGTCATCCACGGAAACCGATCATGGACGTATCCCGAGCTGAACGAGCGGGTACACCGGCTGGCCTCGGCCCTGGTCGCGGCCGGGATCGAAAAGGGTGACCGGGTCGCGTACCTGGTGCCAAACATTCCGGCGATGCTGGAAGGGCATTTCGCGGTGCCGTTGGCGGGCGGCATCCTGGTCGCGATCAACACCCGGCTCAACGGCGACGAGGTCGCCTACATCTTGAACCACTCCGGGGCGAAGGTGCTGGTGGTCGACACCGAGCTGGCGCGGGTGGTGGCGCCGGTTCGAGACCAGCTCGACCATGTGGAAACCATTGTCAATGTGGAGGACGTGCCGGACGGCACCCGCCTGGGGGAGATCGAGTACGAGGCGTTCCTGGCCGGCGGCAGCCCCAATCCCATCGACTGGCCCCTGGATGACGAGGACGAGACGATCGCGATCGACTACACCAGCGGCACCACCGGCCGCCCCAAGGGCGTCATGTACACCCACCGCGGCGCCTATCTGAACAGCCTCGGCGAGCTATTGGAGACGAGGATGAGCAGCGACAGCGTCTACCTCTGGACGTTGCCGATGTTTCACTGCAACGGCTGGTGCTATCCCTGGGCGGTGACCGCGATCGGCGGCACTCACGTCTGCCTGCGCCGGGTCGACCCCGAGCTGGTGTGGCGCCTGGTCGAAACGGCCGGGGTGACCCATTTCTGCGCCGCCCCGACCGTGCTGATCGCGCTCGCCAACGCCGCCAACGCGCCAACCACGCCGCTGCCACGCCGGCTGATTGTCAGCACCGCCGCCGCCCCGCCCTCGCCGACGCTCATCGCGCAGATTGAGTCGTTGGGGGCCGAAATCATCCATGTCTACGGCCTGACCGAGGTGTACGGTCCCTACACCGTTTGCGAATGGCAGCCGCATTGGAACGACCTGCCGGTGGCGGAGCGGGCGCGTCTGAAAGCCCGCCAGGGCGTCGGCTACGTGATCGCTGATGAGGTCCGGGTGGTGGACGACGCGATGAACGACGTCCCCACCGATGGCATCACGGTCGGCGAGGCGATCATGCGGGGCAACAACACGATGAAGGGCTACTTCCGCGACTTGGAGGCGACCGCACAAGCCTTTCGCGGCGGCTGGTTCCACTCCGGCGACCTGGCGGTGATGCACGCCGATGGCTACATTGAGCTACGCGACCGCGAGAAAGACATCATCATCTCCGGCGGCGAGAACATCTCCACGATCGAGGTCGAGCAAGCCGTGGCCGCCCACCCCGCCGTGCTGGAGGCGGCAGTGATCGCCATCCCCGACGACTACTGGGGCGAGGTGCCCAAAGCCTTCGTCACCCTGAAACCGGGCCAACCGCTGACCGCCGACGAGCTGATCGCCTTCTGCCGCGCCCGTCTCAGCCGGTTCAAGGTGCCGAGGGCGGTCGAGTTCGGCGAGCTACCCAAGACCTCGACCGGCAAAGTCCAAAAATTCGTCCTCCGCGACCGCGAGTGGGCCGGCCGCGAGAAGCGCATCAACTGAGTGTCGCGGTTGGCTACCGATGAAGCGTTTCTGGAGCGCCAAGCTTCGCGAGGAAAGAGCTCTCTCGTAGTTTCTCCGCCAGGGCATCAAACGCGGCCTGGTGCGTCAATCCGGTGGCGATGATGTCACCGACGTCTGACATCCGCCACTCGTCAGGATGCTGTTGTGTGGTCTCGGTGGAGGTTCCCAACTCCGACCCGGGTGTTTCTGTGCCAAGTTGGCTCGTGACGCGGGCTGACCACGCCGCGTCAGAATCCATTGGCCGGTACGCGGTCAAGCGGAGGCGCTGACCGTGGATCAGCACCCGGCGAATCTCTAGGGTTGAGCCGTCTGGAACCAAGCCGAGTGGGGCCGGGTCGTCGATGAGGTCCTCAAGAAAACCTCGAAATTCGTTGAGTCGCATCGCGTTTCGCGCCGCCTTGATGTCGTCAATGCCTTGATCGACGCCGTTGTGCTCGGTCATGATGATTCTCCGAAAAACCGCTGCTTGTACGCTCTCCAACGATCCTCGATATCATCGATTCCAAAATTCAAGGCTTCCTTCATCGACAGGTAGCTGGGGAGAGATTCCTTCACGACCACGTCACCATGCAGGTTCAGCACATCGACGTGCAGAAACCCGTGGGCACAATCATAGCGGATCACCGCAACTCGACGACCTCGATCAAGTGTCTCGTATTGGGCGGTAAAATCGACAACGTCTCCGCGTTTCGTCGTAATCCGAGTTCTGAGCCAGTCGCGCTGAGCTTCGCCAAGGTCATCCTCAAACGCAATATCCGCCATCTGCTTTGCTTCCTTACGGCGTGCCGGCACGACCGGGCTTCTCAGACAGCGACTTGACCGACAAATTGTCGAACCGGAAGCCAGTCACGAGTTCAAGCGACGCGTGCATCACGGGGACCACCGGC
>JACCYK010000312.1 GCA_013696525.1 Chloroflexia bacterium | reverse complement strand
CCAAGTTCGACAGCCCCGACTCGCTCCAGGCCCCGTACTTCATCGACGACCGGGCGCAACCCAAGGGACTTGCCCCGGTGATCGACCACGAGGCCAGCGGGCTCGCGGTGGCCGACCCGTCGCTCGTCTACGGGCGGCACGGCTTCAACTCCTCGCCCTCCAAACTCGCCGTCGCACCCGAGTCGTGGGCCGAATTTGCCGGCCAGGTCTTCGTCGCGGAGTGGGGCGACCTCGCGCCGAATACCAATCCGCTGCGCGACCAGCCCGAGGGTTACCAAGTCGTCCGCATTAACCCCGAGACCGGGTTGGCTGAGCCATTTGTCTACAATATCGCGGCGGGTCCGGCGTCCCGCCAGGAGGCTCGTCTGGCGGGCATCGAACGCCCGATCGACGTCAAGTTCGGCCCCGATGGGGCGATGTACATCGTCGACTACGGCATCGCCAATGTGAACCCGGCGCGTGCCGCCGAGGGTCAGGTGCCGTACGAGTTCCCGCCGGAGACCGGTGCGGTGTGGCGCGTCTTCCAAACGGACGGCGACGCGGCCGGATTGGGCCAGGAGGGGGGCGGCATTGCGACCAGCATCTCCATAGGGGCCGCCGTCGCCGAGACTCGCCGGTGGGCCACGCTCGGCCGATAAGCCGCGTCTTCCCGACTCACGGGGACCCCCCTGACTACGTTTGGCCCCGGCTCGGTCGTGCTCCGAGTCGGGGTGCGATGACCCGGACTATTGCGAAAGGAGATTCCTTTGACCGCCGCCTCCCCGAACCTCTGGCTCCCGCGCCTCGCCGGCTGGTTGGCCCTCGTGCTCGCGCTCGGCATGGGCATACCGACCGCCGCCCAAGAGGGTGATGAGTTTCTGCCGGCGGACCAGTTGACGATCACCAGCACCCTGGAAGTCAACCTCACCAAGAGCGTCGCCACCCTCCCCCTCTACCGCGGCACGTTCGAGGGCGTTTCCGTCTGGTACGTGATCACCGATGTCTCCGACGCGGTCCTGGCCGAGGATCTCGGTCTCAACTTCGCCCCCAGGCTCGCGAACATCTCCAACGGCTGCCCCGGCTGCGCCCAGCAGGTCGAGGCCTCCGATCCCGTCCTCGGTCGGGGCGAGGTCGCGTTCGCGGGCACCGTCGACTTCTCCCCGGCGCGGGTCCTCGTCCCCGGCCCCGGCGTCGGGTTTCCGCCTCTGGGCGGCCAGCCAGGCGCGGTGGCCGGCATGAACTACAGTCCCTTCGTCCGTATCGGTACCTCCGATGTCGTCTACAATGCCCCCATCGTGGCCACCGGCGACGGCCCCTTCGACGTCATCGAGCACACCAACACGCACGACCGCCTGATGAGCATCGACACCGACGCGATGACGGCCGGTCTCCTCTTCGTGCGCGCCTTCTCCCATGGCGAGGACATCTTCTACCTCACCTTCGAAGCCTCTACGCCGCTTCAGGCCGTCCAGGAACGCGGCACCTTCACCCCGGTCCTCGGTCAGACGCCCTTCGCCAATGCCAGCGACCGCCCGGACGGGGCCCGCTCGGCCATCTTCACCTTCACGAACGGGCAAATCGGGCCGACGAGTCCCCCGGCCCAGGGCGGTGGCCACGTCATCAAGGATGGCCTCCTGGCCGAGACGGCGAGCCTTGAGAACGCGGCGCTGCTCGAGGCGTTGCGCGAGGGCGGAGACGCCCACAATGTCCTGGACTCCTTCCCTACCCTGGATAACCCCGATCTCGCCGCGCTCTACTCGCCTCTGTGGGACCTGCGGGTAGGCATCTGGAGTTGGGACGCGGTCGCCGCGAGCGAGAACGTCGCGCAGACCGACGCCAATGCGATCCGCCAGCTGGCGGCCGAGGGCACGGTGACGTCGCCCGGCGGCGTACCCCTTGGCTCGGCCAACATCGTGATCACCTGCCCAGTGCTGGGCTTCGCCGACCAGGCGCCAGCAGCGCCCCAGGTGGAGCCGGCGGCGCCCCAGGGAGTCCCGCCCGCGAACGATCCGGCGACAGCCTGAGGCGAGCCTCGACCCGGCGGGGCGGAGCACGCGTGGTGAGCCGCGAGCGGGCGGAACGCCGACGCCTCAGCCGGACACCAACCCTCCGGGCGCACGCGCCGTATCATCACCGAAGGAGGAGCACCTCCGAGCAACGACGCGGATGGGCCGGAAACCGGGAGTGGACGCGCCAACGCACGAAAGGAGAATCGCCGTGTCGCGTAAACCAGTCACGCCTTCGATGCTTATCGTCCTCGCCGTGCTGTTTGCCAGCGTCTAGGGGAAGCCTGGCCGCACCCGCCGCGCTCGTAGCCACCGCCCAAGGCGCCACCCCGGCCGTGCGGGAGCGAAAGCCGCTGGAGGTCCCGCTGCTCGATCCGGCCGGCGCGGCGATCGGCGTCGCGACCTTTAGCGAGGGTGATGGCGGGGTCATGCTGTCGCTTCAGGTAGAGGGTCTGGAGCCGGGCGAGCATGCCTGGCACCTGCACGCCATGGGCATGTGCGACTCGAGCGGGCTGGAGCCGTTCAGCACGGCCGGACCCCACTGGAACCCGACCGCCAAGATGCACGGTGGGCCGAATGACGAGCAGCACCACGCCGGTGACTTCGGCAACCTGACGGCCAGCGAAGACGGCCTGGCCGCGGCCGAGATCACGACGAGCGACTTCACCCTCGATGATGGACCGACCTCCGTCAATGACGAGGACGGCACCGCGATCATCGTCCATGAAGGGATGGATGACCTCGTTTCCCAGCCGGCCGGCAACAGCGGCGCACGGTACGCCTGCGGTGTTGTCGCCGAGCCGGTGATGATGCCAGTCGCGGCCGGGCCGCCGACGCCCGAAGCCTCGGTCGCCGGCAGCCTCCTGACACCAGAGCAAATGCCGTTCAGCGAGGATCTGCTTGGGCAGCTTCAGGCGCCGGACGGTTTCGAGATCGCCGTCTTCGCCCAAGGGCTGAGCAATCCGCGCATGATGGCGGTCGGCCCCAACGGCACGGTCTATGTGACGCAGACCGCCGCCAACACCGTCAGCGCGCTTCGTGATCCGGACAGCGATGGGGTTGCCGATACGCCGGAGGTCGTGGCTTCCAACCT
>JACCYK010000307.1 GCA_013696525.1 Chloroflexia bacterium | reverse complement strand
GTAGCATAGCATGCGGCATCGTGGGGTTTGAATCTGTTTGGTTTGGTCGCGCCGCTCGGTTCAGCCGGTGCGGCCGGCGAGTTGCCCCACCAACCCGAGCAACTGGTCGCGGGCGGTATTTGGGCCGGCACCGGTGGCGAGCGGAAGGGCGTTCCGGGCCTGATCGTGGAAGTGTCGGACCCGCGCTTCGATCGCCGCCGGGACCTCGTACTCGGCGAGTAGGGCGAGGACTCGTTCGATGCCGGCGGCGTTGATGTCCGGGGCGGCATAGATCGTCGTCAGCTCCTCGCGAGTCGCGGGTGGGACACGTTCCCGCAGCAGCAGGATGGGGAGGCTTTGCTTTCGCCGGCGGATATCGTCGGCCGGCGCTTTGCCGGTGGCGGCGGTGGCGCCCCACACTCCCAGCGCATCATCCCGGACCTGGAAACCGGTGCCCAGGGCTAAGCCAAAGGCCGCGAACTTATCGGCCGTCGCATCGTTCGCTCCCCCCAGCAGGGCGCCGGCCCAGGCGGCGTAGTGGAGGATGGCGGCGGTCTTGGCGGCGATCATGTCTAGGTAGCCGGCGGCGGAGACATCGGACCGGCCCTCGAAGCTGAGATCGAGGGTTTGGCCCTCGACGATCGCGATCGTGGTCCGGGAAAAGGCGTCCAGCAAGCAGAGGATGAGCGGCGGCGGCACCCCCAGCCCGGCCAGGTGAAAGAATGGGAGCTGTGCCGCGGCATAGAGCGCGTCACCGGCGTTGATCGCCTGGCCAACCGACCAACGCCGCCAGACCGTCGGCCGGTGCCGGCGGGTCGGGCTTTCGTCCTGAATGTCGTCATGGATCAACGTGAAATTATGGAGCAGCTCAATCGCGGCGGCGACCGGCACCGCGGTCGCGGCGGAGCCGCCGGCCGCGACCGCGGCGAGCATCGCCACCGCGGGCCGGATGCGCTTGCCGCGATCGCTGGTTCCCGGTGCCGTCGGTCGCAGCTCCGAATCGAGGTCGCCCAGATGATAGCGAACCATCGTTGCCAGGAGGGGGGCACGGCCATCGAGCGCCGCGGTCGCCGTGGCCATAAAGGGCGCCAGCAGATCGTCGAGGGGTGATGGGCCGTCGCTCGCGGACACGGGAGTGGGGATGGACCGAGGTGTTGTCATCCGGTCGTGCTCTCCCCCAAGGCCATGCCGAGGCGATGCGGCTGCCGCGCGGTCGCGACGGCGTCATTATGCAAGAACCAGCCGGACGTGACCGGGCCTTTGGCGCGGCTGCCGCCCACGGTCGATCATTGGTGCCGGGATTGGGCTCCTCCGGGCCGCGTCGGGAACACCAAATCATGTAAAATACCCGTGCGCGAGATCGACAGCACGATGCGCGTGACCGGACGAGTCGCCGCCCTGACCACGGCGGTTGGAGCGAGTACGCGGCCCGCCGGCCAGAAAAAGGACGGGACCACCATGTTCTTTGATCCGATGTATTTCGTGTTCATGCTGCCGGGGCTGCTCTTCATGCTCTGGGCCCAGCACCGGGTCAAATCGACCTATCAGAAGTTCAGCAAGGTGCCGAACGACGCGCACCTGACCGGCGCCCAGACCGCCCGCCGGGTGCTGGATAGCGCCGGCTTGCAGCAGGTCGCGGTCGAGCGTGTGCCGGGTGAGCTGACCGATCACTATGACCCGCGGAGCCGCGTCCTGCGGCTCTCCGATGGTGTCTACAGCGTGCCCTCGGTGGCGGCCATGGGGATCGCCGCCCACGAGGCCGGGCACGCGATTCAACACGCGCGGCTGTATGCGCCGATGCAATGGCGGACCGCGATTGTGCCGGTCACCAATATCGGCTCAAACCTGGGTATCTTCGTCCTGATCGCCGGCCTGCTGCTGGCGCAGCCGACCCTGGCCTGGGTCGGGGTCGGGCTCTTCGGCTTGGCGACCGTGTTCGCGCTCCTGACCCTGCCGGTGGAGTTTGATGCCTCGAACCGGGCCAAGCAGGCGCTGGCGAGTAGCGGCATGGTGAACGTGGCGGAAGGAAAGGGCGTGGCCCAGGTGCTGGGCGCCGCCGCCTGGACCTACGTCGCGAGCTTCGCCGCCTCGCTGCTAACGTTGCTCTACTACGTCTCGCTGGTCACCGGCATGAGCCGCAGCCAGGAATAACCTGGTCCACGCATCGGGCCGCGATCCTAGCGATCCTAGCGATGTCACGACGCCAACAGCCGGGGGCGGCACTCGCCCCCGGCTGTTGCGCGTCTGTGGCTCCAACCACTGGCGACTGTTGACGCCACCGGTCGCGTGCTAGCATCGGCGGAGCACTCGCGCCGTGGCTCGAGACCACGTATCCATAAC
>JACCYK010000302.1 GCA_013696525.1 Chloroflexia bacterium | reverse complement strand
GGATCACGATTGCCCGGCCAGAGGCCGGGACCGCCTCGGCCTCCTCTTGTCCGTTCGCATGGACCGCTTCCGTCCCGTTCGCCGTGGGCGGCTTCGTAGTCTTGTAGGCGCCGCCTTTGCCGCGTTTGGCCCGGTTGCCGCGGTTCGTACCCGTCATCCGGACGGGTGATTGCGGTTCGGCATCGGCGTCGCCCTCGGTGCTGGCAACGCCGCTCGTGGCTGACGCCGTCGCGGGAGCGGCGGGGGCTCCGCCCCGGCGGGCGGCGGCTTGGGTTTGCGCGTCGTCCATCCGGGCCTGGAGCCAGCCCATCGCGCCACCCGGGCGAACTGGCTGACCATCCGCACCAGTGGCCACCGTCACCTTGGGCTGCTTTTCTGGGTCGCGGTAGCCGAGCCGTCGATGCTCCGGCATTTCCGGCAGCCACGGGAACCAGTCGCGCATGCTGCCCCAGCCGGTGATGATCCACTGTTGGGCCACGCTATAGAGGCTTTGGGTCGCCCAATAGAGGACCGGGCCGGAGGCGAAGCCCCAGCCGAAGGCGATGACCGTCAGCGGCATGATGTTCATGACCTGGTTCATCATCCGCTGCTGGGGATCGGAGAGCGGACCTTGCTTGTAGGGCCGCATCATCCGGGTTTGGACGAACTGGAAGAGACCGGCCACGATCGGCAGAATGAACCAGGGGTCGGCGTTGTCAAGCCCATTCGCGAGCCAAAGGAAGGAGCCGGACCAGTATTCGGATGCTCCTTCCTGGCCCTGCGACAGGGCGAAGATGCCTTGATAGAGGCCAAGGAAGATGGGGATTTGCAACAGCATCGGCAGGCACCCGGCCATCGGGTTGACCCGGTTTTGCTGGTACAGCGCCATGGTCTCTTGGGTCAGCCGCTGGCGATCCTTGGCGTGCTTTTTCTGGAGCTCCTTGATCTTTGGCTGGAGCTCCTGCATCGCTTTCGCGGAGCGCGTCGCCTGCACCGTCAGGGGGAGGAGGATGGTCTTGATGATGATGGTGAACGCGATAATCGCGATCCCGCCACTGTGAAACACCTGGGCCAGGCTGTCGAGCGCCCAGCGAACCAGGCCGACGTATTGATCCCAGATCGGGATCGAGACGGCCGGCACCAGGAAGGCGGTGTGGAGATCAGCGAGCATGGTCGCAATCGGAACGAGCACGTTGGAACGGCCTCCTCCCGCACCTGACGGTACGGGATTGCCGGCGGTGACGGAAAACTACCACCGGCGCTGAACAGTCAAGCGACGAGATCGACCGCGGACATCGGCGCTGCTCAATCCCGGGCAACGGTCCTCATCCCGGTCCGCCGCGGACGATGCCTGCCGGCCCACGAGCCACGAAGAGGCACTTCATGCTACTCACGGCACGGGGTCATAGCCACCCCGAGTGAACGGATTACAACGCAAGATTCGCCATGCCGCGAGGCGACCGCCCCTGATAATACCGTACTTAGCGATCGCCTCGTAGCCAAACTCCGTACAGCTTGGGACAAACCTGCAGGCCGGAGGCATCAGCGGCGAGACAAACCGGCGATACAGGCGGATCATGCCTAAGGCGAGCCAGGTGATTGGACCGTGGCGTCGCGTCGACGTCGTCCCCCGGCGAGCGGAGGCTTCTTGCTGGTCGGAACCCTGCTCGACGATACTCATGGCCTACAGATCTGGCTGGGTCGAACGAGGCCGCGCGCGGAGCTGGTTGCCGTCGTTCGCGATTGGCGGCTGAGCCGCACCGAGCAGCCCGGCGCGCTGGCCGATCGTGGTGAGCGTGGCTTCGGCAATGGCGAGGGACGGCATCTCGCTCAAACGACCGCGAACGATGAGGACGATGTCGTGACCGGGCTTGAACGTCGGATCGAGCCGCCGGATGGCTTCCCGCACCAACCGCTTCAGCCGGTTGCGTTCCACCGCGCCGCCGACTTGCTTGCCGGCCACGACCGCGTAGCGGTTGAGCGCGGGGTGTGTCGGGTTGGGATGGATGCGAGCTACCAGCGGGCCGACGGCAACCGGCCGCCCGCGCGCCCGGGCCTGGCGAACTTCGAACTCCCGGCGCAATCGCCGCTCGCGGTCAACCATGAGGCCGCGATCCGCCGGATACCGGTCGCGAGCCGCCCGCGATCGCCATCTCCGCTACCGATTCTGCGTGAACTTGCCCTCGTCGGCAACCGTCAACTTATGGCGGCCCTTCGCCCGGCGCCGGGCGAGGAGAGCCCGGCCGGAGCGGGTCGACATTCGCTCCATGAACCCGAATTTTCGAATCCGCGGGATCCGTTTCGGCTGGTAGGTGCGTTTCGTGGACACGGCGGTTTCCCTCTCTCGATTGCTGTCCGCCCGACCACCCGCGGGTGGCGCGAAGGAGGAGTCACTTAAAGCAGAATCGCCGTTGCGTCGCGCGCTCGCGGCCACAACGGACAGGTGGGAAGTATAGGGATAGCGCCGAATCGCGTCAACTCGTGGCGGCGCCTCGGGGGGCGAGACAACAACGACCTGGACCGTACGGTCCAGGTCGTTGTTGTTCGGTGAGTGGAATTGCCGGGCCGGCTTAGCTCACGAAGGCGATGTTGTAATCGCCACCGGAGGCGTCGGCGATCGCGGTGCCGCCATCGGCGCTGATGTCGATGGTCGTCGAGTTAGCGACGGCACCGCCGTCGACCGAAACCCCACCGCCATCGGAACCGTAGCACTTGCCATACTTGTCGCAGATGAGACTGCCGGTGTCGCCGACGCTGATCGCATTGCCGGCATTGCCGCCACTGTTGACGTCGCCGAGGGCAACCGCGCCGCCGTTGGCGGAAGCGTTGGCCGTCCCACCGTTACCGGCGGCGGCGATGTCTTCCTGGGCCGCGACCTTGGTCACGCCGGCGATGCCGGAGACCGCTCCGACGAACGCTGCCTTGAGTCGATCGTTCATTGCGCTGCACCCTCCCCGAACGTACTGGTATCCCTCCCCACGAGGTTGTACTCACTGTACCATATGATGCGAGCAATGAGAACCCCGCCGCTCGTCAATTTCGTCGCTCTGGGCGACGTTGTCGGCGGCCACCGTGACCGCGGCCAGGAGCCAGCAGCCGTCGTGGCGCCGGAGGTTGCATGGCGGCCCGGCGTGTTCCCGCGCGGGGATCGGTACCCGGTCTGCAGCGAGCCGATCGGCGGTCAGCATAGGAGCTTGGACGTGGCACGGGCGGCACGGGCGACGGTCTAGGACGCTGACGGGACCGCGGGCCAAGATTGGTTTGTCGTGGTCTCGGTGGAAAACGCCGGGCATTGCCATCCGGGCGTGATTGCTACTGACACACCCATTCGTTGCGCCGGCCAACCGACCACATCCAGGCCGCCGCATAGGCGCTGGCGCGGGGGTCGAAGATGTCGTAGTCGGCGTACGGGGTGGAGAGCCAGGTGCCGGTCTTGAACTGAAAGACGCCGTAGGAGCCGCCTTCTTCGTTGACCGCCATTGGCACCAGGTCGGATTCGCATTGGGCCACGCGGAGCATATCCTCGCGGGGCTGGCCGTAGTAGTCGGCCGCGGCGTAGATATAGGGAACGATCTCGTCCGGCGTCAGGTGACGAGGGTTGCCTCGCAGTGTCAACCGCTCGGGCGCGGGTTCGTCTTCCGGCCGGACGTATTCCTTGGCCACCCAGCCGGCTTCCGAGCCGTAGGTGACGGCAACGAAGCCACCGTCCTCGATGCCGGTCAGCTCCACATCCCGGCCGGACGGGATCACGGCGCGGACCCGGTCTCTGGTGCTTGGCCCGGTGCGCAGATTGAGGTCTTCGGTGGCGAACCCGCGGAGCGAGCGCTCGGGACGCTCGTCGTTGCCCCGGCCACGCTCGCTGCCGACCGTGATCGCGACCGATCCAGTGAGTGCCCACCCCTTTTCCCCGCCAAAGGAGACGGGATAAAACCCCTTCCGGGCGCGCCCCGTCACCTTGAGCCGGGTGCCGGCGGGAACCGAGAGCAACACCTCGGCCTCCTTGCTCCGTTGTTCCCAGAGATCGAGGTTTTTCGTCGCGATGCCGGTCCGATCCTGGGCGAGGACCGGTTGCGGCAGCAGCAAGATGCCGCAGGCAAGGATGCAGACCGTCCAGCCGGTGAGGGTAAGCCGAAGAATGCGCGGATGGACCAACCGTCGAACCAAGGCTCCCACCAGATTGCCGATCTGCTCGGAGGCGGGAGGCGGCGGGATGTGCCGGTCGCCAGAGCAGGTTCAGGGCGGGGCGGCGGAACGGTCCGCTACGGTGTCCGTCGCGGTCCGTTCCTCCGTATGATCCCGCTGACCACGATGAAAGTCAATGGCTTCGACGGTCGCTGAGCTGTCCGCCCCCCGCCGGCAGCTACTGGCAGACCCACTCGTATTTCCGGCCTTCGGACCACATCCAGGCCGCGGCATGGGCATTGGCCCAGGGGTCGTAGATGTCTTGGCCGCCATAGGGCGTGCCGGCGAAGGTGCTCGGCACGAATTGGAACAGGCCGTGATAAGAACCGGACGGATCGACGGCTCGCGGGTTCAAGCTTGACTCGCAGCGGGCGACCCGGACCATGTCGTCCGGTGACTGGCCGTAGGCGGCAGCGGCCTGATGAATGATGTCGATGATCCCCTGCTCGCTGGTGTCCGTGGTCCCAGGATTGGTCAGTGGCGGGGTGGTGGGGGGCTGATTGCCGCCGCCATCACGATCGCGGCGATTGCCTTGCTGGGCCGAATCGCCCGCCGCGTCGTCGAAGACAACGGTCGCGTTCCCCGTGGTGGTGACGCTTGGCTGGGTTTGATAGGTGGAGGTCTCGACCGGCGCGGTCGCCCCCGAGCCATCGGCGACGAGGAAGGAAACGCTGACCCACCCGTTCATCCCGTTGTAGGTGACGGGTGAGAACCCGTCCACGGCATCGCCATCGACCGAGACGGCGCCGCCGGCCGGAACGACCGTGAGGATGTCGAATGATTCGCCGGGTCCGGCGCGGAGGTTGACATCGCTATTGGTGGTGGCCGGGGCGGCGGCGGCGAGGTGCGGCGGAAAGGCAAGGACGCTGACGAGACCAGAGATCAGCACCGAAAGCATGACGAGCAACGTCAAGCGGACCGGCACGACCAGGGCGGGTGTCTGCTGTCGCATCGTGGGGAGGACTCCTTTTCCAGTCCCGCGCGCCGCGCCGGCACTCGTGCCGGGCGCCAGATGGCGGGCGCGAGGAGCGCCGCCAGATCGCCACGCGTCGGACTCTGAAGAGAGATCGGGCTACCGTTCCATCGTCCGGGACGTCTGCCGCGTGGTCCCTCATCCCCGCGGAGTCAAATCCTGGCTGTCGAACAACCGGCCTCCATCCAAGGCGCGGCGTGACAGTGGTTCAGCCAGATGACGGTTTATCTCACATGGCGTTCCTGGTTGTCAACGATTGGGACGAGATTTTGACACCTTTGGACCGGAAACGAGGACTGAACGGACCTAGTAATCGTGATGGAAGCCGGTCCAAGCGGGGCGATCTCGGATTTCGGGGTAGTATGGCGTCTGAACCGGCGGCGGCCGTGGGCCGCGAACCGCCACGCTGATCCCGTGCCCCTCGACCGCGGCTACTGTAAGGGAGCGAGCTTGACCCAGCCCCCGATCAACCAGAACGGAACGGCGGACGATGACGCCGAACGCGCCTTCGGCTTCGACACGCTGGCGGTGCATGCCGGGCAGCGGCCAGACCCGGTGACCGGCGCCCGGGCGATGCCGATCTATCAAACGACGTCCTACGTCTTTGAAGACACCGACCACGCGGCCGAGCTGTTTGCCCTGCAACGGTTCGGCAACATTTACACCCGGATCATGAACCCGACGACCGCCGCCTTCGAGGAGCGGATCGCGGCGCTCGAAGGCGGCGTGGGGGCGGTCGCGGTGGCCTCCGGGCTGGCGGCGCAGTATATCGCCCTGGCCACACTGCTCGGTCCCGGTGATCAGATCGTGTCGTCCAGCGCCCTCTACGGCGGGACCTATACCCAGTTCGATATCCAGTTCCGGCGCTGGGGCGTCGATGTCGTCTTTGTCGACCCGTCTGACCCGGACAACTTCCGGCGGGCGATCACCCCCAAGACACGGGTGGTCTACGGGGAGACGATCGGCAACCCGCGGATCGACGTGCTCGATATTGCCGCCGTGGCCGACATCGCGCACGCGGCCGGCGTCCCGTTGATGATCGATAGCACCTTCGCCACGCCCTACCTTTGCCGGCCGTTCGAGCATGGGGCCGATATCGTGGTGCATTCGGCGACCAAGTTCATCGGCGGCCATGGCACGGCCATCGGCGGCGTCATCGTCGAGTCCGGGCGGTTCCCGTGGGACAACGGCAATTTTCCCGGCATGGTCGAGCCGTCGCCAGGCTATCACGGGATCAGTTTCTATGAGACGTTTGGTGAGTACGGGTACTTGATGAAAGCCCGCGTCGAGAACCTGCGCGACCTCGGACCAGCGCTGAGCCCGTTCAACTCGTTCCTCTTCTTGCAAGGCTTGGAGACGCTGCCGGTCCGGATGGAGCGACATTGCCGCAATACCGAACTGGTCGCCGCCTTCCTCCGTGACCACCCGTTGGTTGGCTGGGTCAGCTATCCGGGGTTGGCCGATAGCCCGTACCGGGCGCTGGCCGAACGATACCTGCCGCTGGGCGCGGGCGCGGTCTTCACCTTTGGCGTGAAGGGCGGCCGGGAGACGGGCGCCCGCTTCATCGAGCAGCTGCGCCTGATCTCGCACCTGGCCAACATTGGTGATGCGAAGACGTTAATCATCCATCCGGGATCAACCACGCATCAACAATTGACCGACGCGCAGCAGGTCGCGGCCGGCGTCAGCCCGGATCTGGTGCGCATCTCGGTGGGGCTCGAAGACGCTGACGACATTTGCTGGGATCTCGACCGGGCGCTTCGCCGCGCCGCTGGGGATGCCGGTACGACATCGCGGGTGACGGCAACGGCGGGGGTTGCCGAATGATGGCCCAACGAGCCGAATCGGCCACGGCGCGGGCGACCGCGGGCGCCTACGAACGGCTGCGGATCCTCACCGAGAACCGCACGATCGCGATGGTCGGTCTATCCGCCGATCCGATGCGGCCCAGCCACTTCGCGGCGATTTACATGCAGTCGCATGGCTAC
>JACCYK010000278.1 GCA_013696525.1 Chloroflexia bacterium | reverse complement strand
ACCGGCCGCCGCGGTTGCTGCTGGACGACCTCTTCAGCGGGTCGAACCATCAGGGCGTGGCGCTGGAAACGACGTCCTATCCCTATGTCGAGTTCGATGATCTGGTAGCGGCGACCGGCACGATCTTGATGCTCGACCATCTCCAAGATCCACAAAACTTCGGCACCCTGCTGCGCGCGGCCGAGGCGGCCGGCGTCGGCGGCGTGGTGATGCCGCACGATCGCTCGGCGGAAGTCACCGCGGCCGTGGTCAACGCCTCGGCCGGGGCGGTGGAGCATCTGCGAATCGCCCAAGTGCCGAACCTGGCGCGGTCGATCGAGGCACTGAAGAGTAGCGGCCGGTGGGTGGTGGGCTTGGCGGACGGACCGGGCGCGACCGATCTATTCACGACCGATCTGCCACAACCCGCCGTGCTCGTGGTCGGCGCCGAAGGGAGCGGGATCGGGCACAACGTCCGCCACCATTGCGACCTGCTCGTCTCGTTGCCGATGCACGGCCGGGTTTCCTCGCTCAACGCGGCCACGGCCGGCGCGATCGCGTTGTATGAGCTGCTGCGGACCGGGAGTAGTGAGCGGTCTCCGACGACCGCGGTAGAGCCGAGATCTGACGACGGCGATCAAGGAGAATCGTTTTCCGAGGTCGCGGTCAATGGCTGACATGATGGTCGGCGACGTAGCTCGGGAATAAATCCCCGAGCTGTACTCACGAACCCGGCTGAAGCCGGCTGGGAGGCATCGCGCGTGTGGGAAACACGACGAAAGCCGGAAATGAACTCGGTCCACGGCGGTTTGTCCTCCGCGAGATCCAGGCCGTGAGCCGGCTTTCAGCCGGGTTCGTGATTTCAGCACGGGGGTTCAGCCCCGCGCTCCGCGGCCAACGCCCGGTCTTGCACTTGGTTGCCTAGCCTTGGCACCGGACGCCGGTACAATACCGGCAGGTGAATCGTGCCCAGTCGAAAGGATGGATGCATGTCATGGACGCCGCCGGAGGCTACGCTCTCGGACGAACAGCTCGAGTTCTTACGGTCAGTTGATAGCCCGACGATCGCCAACGCGGTCGAGCCGTTCAAGGTGCGCGACCGCACCGAGGGGTTCATCGGTGGCTCGGTGCGGTGCCTCTTTCCCGATCTGCCGTCGATGGTTGGTTACGCTTTGACCGTAAAAATGAATAATCAGGCGGGACCGGTCGCCGGCCGGGATGGGTATTGGCGGATGTGGCAATACCTAGAGCAAATGCCGAAGCCGGCGGTGCTGGTGGTCCAGGATGTGAGCGGGGCGCCGACCCGGGCCGCCCTCGCCGGGGAAGTGATGTCGACGCTGGCCAAGCGCCTGGGAGCGGTGGGGATGGTGACCGATGGCGCCTTCCGCGACGTGCAGGAGGTGCATGCGCTCGGCTTCCACTATTTCGCGCGGTATGTCGTGGTTTCCCATGGCAACTACGAGGTCATGGAGGTTGGCGCGCCGGTGACGCTGGACGGGGCGACGGTCACCACCGGCGACATCGTGCATGGTGACGCCAACGGGGTGGTGATCGTGCCGGCGACTGTCCTGCCGGGCCTGCCGGAGGCGGTGAACGAGGTCCGGGTCAAAGAACGGCAGACGATGGATTTCATCACCAGTGAGGACTTTACGCTGGCTCAACTAATGCGGACCAGCGGGTACTGAGCGGGATGGCGGGTTGACCAGCGGGCGCCTTGTTCTGGTAATCCCGTGATCCCGGAGATCACGGCGGCGGCGCGCTCGACCGCTGCCACCGGCGTGATCAGCCCGGCAAGGGCGGTCTCGAACATTTGAACGATCTGGGCCGAAACCCGCGGATAGTCCGCCAGCGGCCAGCGTTCCCGCCCGTACGGCAACAGCGTCATCGCGTCGTGAGCCAGTGGGTTCGCCGCCGGATCGAGCTCCGCGTTGGCCGAGATCGTCGGCGGGTTGACGCCGCGCTCGGCGCCGAAGCTCCCCCAATTCTCGGGCCGCAGGGTGCGGGTCAGCAAATCGAAGGCGAGGGCGGGTTGGCGGGACTGGCGCAGGATGCCATAGCTGACACCGCCCATGATCGAGGCCGGTTGCCCGTGGGGGCCGGCCGGCATCGGCAGCATGCCGATCCGGTCGCGGAACTCCCGCTCGCTCCAGCCGGCGGCGGCTCGGATCAGCGAGCTCTCGTAGCTGCCGCCAAGGGCGAAGGCCACGGTGCCGGCCGCCAGGGCGAGCGCCGGCGCGTTCCCATGCGCGGTGAGCACGTCTGGCGCGGCGACACGATGCGTCTGGACCAGATCGGCCGCGAAGCCGACCGCGGCGATCGCGGCCTCGGAGTGCAGGACGATTTCTTGCCCCGTGATGACGTCGGCCCCGGCGGACCAGAGCAACGGCAGCAGTTGATAGGTGGCTGTCTCACCGGCCGCGGCCCCGGCGCAGAAGGCCAGCGGGTAGGGACCGAGGCCGTGGCGGCGGTGGACGACCGGCGACCGGAAGCGGAGCAGGCAATCCAGCCACTCGTCCCAGGTGCGAGGCGGTGCTAGTCCTTCCGCTTCGAGCCAGTCCAGGCGATACCAGAGCAGCGAGTGGTCGGCCTCGACGGGCAGCGCGAACAGCTCGCCGTGGTAGGTATTGGCGGCGCGCAGCGGGGGCAAGAGGTCCGCGGTCAGCATCGCCGCCGCGGAAGGATCGATCTGATCGAGCGGCCAGAGATAGCCGCGCCGGGCGAATTCCGCCACCCGGACCGAGTCGATAATTGAGACGTCGGGGGCCTGGCCATGGGCAACCGCCCGCGCCAGGTGGTGGTGCAGCAAGGGCAGCTCGGCGACGTTGAATTGGAGCTTGATCTGCCGGCCCGGCTGATCGTCCATGAGCTGAGCGGCGGCGCGTTGCAGCGGCCAGCACCAATCTTCGGTGAGGACGGTGGCGGTGACGACTTCGACCGAGGCCGGCGGCCGATGGCCGGGCGGCCGGACGGCCACATGCGTCCCCCGTCCCGGCCTCCGGACGAGCAAGCCATCGGCCGCCAGGCGGCCCAGGGCCCGGCGCACCGGGGTACGGC
>JACCYK010000271.1 GCA_013696525.1 Chloroflexia bacterium | reverse complement strand
GTAGCGAACCGTCATTGCCCAACTTTCGTCCGTGAGCATCGTGATCGCGCCGTAGGCCCGCCGCGTCCCGATCACCTGGAGCCAGTGGCGCAACGTGGCGCCCATCAGGACATGGCGAAGATTGAGGATGAAGGTGCCGAGGATGATGGCCGCGATCGGGAGCGGGGCGGTCCAGAGGCTGGCAGCGACGAACTGGGCGGCGCCGGCGAAGACAAGCGTGCTCATCAGGGCCGATTCGGCCACGCTCATCCCGGCGTTCCGGGCCAGGACGCCGAAGACCACGCCGCCGGCCAACGCGCTGGGGAGCAACGGCAGCATCCGCCGCATCCCGAGCCGCGCCCCGGTCCAGGTGAACACCGCCGCTTCCTCGGTTGGCGCGCGTTTGGTCAACCACCGCCTCGCTTGCCGCGAACCTGGGCGAAGCTGCCGCCGGGCACCGCCTTAACGTGTCAACGCCGGGGATTGGCCGGTGTGAGATGGGAGCAAACAGGGCGAGCCCCCGGGGATGGCCGGGGGCTCGCGACGGCTTTCTAGCGGCGGACCAACGGCCGAGGGAAGGGGGAAAGCCGATCGTCCGTCGTGATGGACAAACGCAGACGACGTGCCATCGTCACGTTCCCGCCGCGATGGCGGGTGTCAGTGGCTACGTCTCGTCGCCGGCGACCGCCAGCGCCCGCACGCTCGTCTCGGCCTCCGGGGCGATCAAGCGGGTGTTGGCTTCCAGGGCATTCACATGCGCCGCGACCGGCCCCGGCGCGACGCCGGGCGGGGCGTAGACGACGAAGAGGACCGCGGTCGTGGCGGGACCGATGCGGGCCAGCGCCGACGGTCCGGTGATGATCGCGGAGAGGATCCCCTCGTCCGAGGCGGTGTAGATGTCGTCCGTTTTCACGATGGCCGCGTCGCCGTTTGGTTTGGTGTACGACTCCGCGCCGCTGCCGGCGGCGACCGTGATCGGGAGCGTCAGTGCATCGAGATCGTGGCCGGCGGTAAGGATGCCATGCCGCAGCTCGGTGAGGAACATGGCCGCCACCAGGGCCGCGCCGCGGGGCAGGGCCTTCCCTTTCAGCGCCACCGATTCGAGCTGCATGCCGACATGGTAGCGCTGGCCGAACCGCTTGTAGTACGCGGCGTAGGCGGGATAGGGCGGCGTTGCCTGGATCGCCGCCCGGTCCTGCCCCGCGAACTGGCCCCGCAGCTCGACCTCGAGCTCGGTCGCGATGGTGTCGATGGCGGCATGATGCCCCGGGTTGGCCACCCCCCGCATAGCCAGCACGCCGGCGATCGTGCCCGGCTCGGCCTGGCGCCATGAATGATCGATCACGAGCAGGTCGATCGCGTGGAGGTCGGTCATGGAGTCGCCTTTCCGTGTGGGATGCCCCGGCATCCCGTGAGCGAGCGGTGATCTTATCCGTATCAAATGCAAGCGCAATGCCGTCAGGTGGCATTGCCCGGGTTCCGGGTGCCACAAAAAGGCGTTGTCCTGCGAGCGTTGGATATCTACACGCGGACGAAGCTCGATTTCGGTGACGCTGTCATCGTCGCCTCAATGGAAGCCGCCGGAGCATCCGTGCTCTACACCTACGATCGTCATCTCGATCGCGTCCCAGGCATCCGGCGCACCGACCCTGGACAGGATGCGTCAGGAGCGAACGGCGCGCGGCCGTAGCGACCAAACCGCCGTAGCCCGTTACATCACCCGGCGGGGTTCCAACTCCTCGAACGCATAATTCCGCCAGACCGGGATGCCGCAGTAGCGCTCGCCCTCGGGGCAGATCGGCTTGGCCCCGGCCCGGGAGCGCATCACGCAGGGCGGGCCGTCGACATAGCGGCCGATGATTGGCAACGCCTGGCGCACTTGGGCGACCTCTTGCCGCGCCGTGTCGAAGATTTCGCGCTGGGCATCGAAGCAGAGCCGCTTCACCCACTTCCAGTAGTACCAGAGCAGCGGCCCGCTCTCGTAGAAGCGGACCCGATGGGCATTGGGCAGCAGATAGAGCGCCACCTCGGGTGAGACCCCCCGGTCCAGCAGCTCGTTCTTGGCGCTCCACATCGTCTGGATCGTGGCCTCGTACTCGCCCAGGGCGGCCTGGTTTTGCCGGATCGCCCACGGCACGATCACGTCCGGCTCCCGGCGTTGGTGGGCGGTCAGCAGCGGGCTGGACGAAAGCGTGCCCCGGTGCCGCTGGTTCTGAGCGTCTTCGGCGCCGCTGATCCGCTTTTGGAAGGTGAATGGGACATGGCCCATCGTCTGCATCAGCTTCGCGTGCATGCCGAGGAAGAGGGGATGACCCAGGTACGGGTTCTCCCGGCCATCGAGCACCCGCGCGATCGCCGCCTCGTCGGGTAGCTCCCCGGCGCCGGCGCCGAGGACGGCGCGGACCGCATCGGCCATCAGCCGCTCCGCCGCGGGGTTGAAATGGACCAGCTTGCTGTCCCACTCACCAAGCGCGGCGTCGAACTCGCGGCAGAAGGCTTCCGTTGCGGCCTCGGTTTGCTCGAGGTTGGCCCGCCACTCCGATAAGGCCCTCGCCTCGATTGTTTCCTCGGCCCCGAGCGGCCGGAGATCGAGCGGGTAGCCGGGGGCGCCGAGAAAGAACGGATCGACCGCCAGCACTTCCTCGACCATCCGGCGCACGATGTAGCGAACCTCGGCCGGGGCGTCCGGCTGGCTGGCCAGGACGTGGTAGCGCAGCAGGGTCAGCCCGTTGACCGTGTGATAGAGGTGCGCCGGCGTCGCCAGCGGCAGCACGTAGCGGGCGACCTCTTGGGCTCGCTTCTGGACGTCGCCGGCGACCCGCTGGATCGCGTCCGCCCCGGTGGCCTTCGCCCGGGCGGGAAAGACCGCCGCGTAGCGGGCCGCCATGTCGGGGGTCAACAGCTCGGTCAGGCGCTGATAGCCGGTCAGGCCGCGGGCGATCGCCGACTGGTAGATGGCGAGGTCGGGCTCAGCCAGCAACGGCGTCACCATTACCGCGCCGGAAACCTCACGATAGC
>JACCYK010000259.1 GCA_013696525.1 Chloroflexia bacterium | reverse complement strand
GGGCGATGATGTCGTATTGGTCGCGCCTGATCCTGACGGTCAATCATGGTTCCCTCCGACGGTTGTATCGACACCGTATCACTGTCCACGCTGTTGACTTCGCTCAAATCCGCGCACTTCCCCAAGGTCGTTAACTATTTCGGCTGGAACCGTTTAGCGCCGGACAGGCGAGCAACCAACCGGCTCTTGACGCGGACTCGGCTATGATACTGGTCGCATGGCTTTTTCTACTGGCGGCCCGGCGAAAACGACCAGGCCAACAGTGGCGATACCAGCCCAAGCAACCGCACGCGGATCGGGGCGTCCGGAAGGCGTGAGACGTTCATCGTAGCCGAACCGGGAGGATACCGAAAACAATGACGCACCAGGCGCGCTGGCCAACGCTTCTCGCCGCGATTGTCATGGCCGTGGCGCTCATCCTTGCCCTGGTCCAGGCCGGCTCCACCGCCACCATGCTGCATGATGACGCCACGCCCGCGCCCGCCACGCCTGATCCCGACGGAACGCCACTGGCGACACCAGGGGCGAACGAGGTCGTTATCGACATGGAGAGCTTTACATTCAACCCGCAGACCGTCACCATCCTGGTTGACACGACCATCGTCTGGACCAATCTCGACCCCGTGGCCCACACCGCGGACGCGAGCGACGACCCGCGGACCTTCGACTCTGGCAACATCGCGCCGGGAGAACGCTACCGCCACACCTTCGACACGCGGGGCACGTTTCCGTATGTTTGCAACTATCATGGAAACATGAGAGGCACGATCGTGGTCGACTAGCGTCGGCGGCAAGACCGGCATTCGGAGTGAGCGGTCCCGACTCGCCACGCCCCAAGACCAGGTTCAGGATTGACGTTCGGACCGACATGTTCTTTCGATTAGGGGAGGAACGACGATGACGAATTCCCGGTTTGGCCGCATCGCCGCGTTGGTCGCCCTGCTGGCGACTATGCTCCCGGCTCTCGGTGCGGCGCAATCCGCCGAGGACGTGATCTCGCTGGCAGCGAGCGGGCTTAACAACCCCCGTGGCTTCACCTGGGATGACGAGGACCGCCTCTACGTGGCGGTCGCCGGCCGCGGCGGCACCGACTCAATGATCAGCGACACCCAAGAGCCCGTGATGGCGGGCACGACCGCCGGCGTGATGGTGATCGACGACGGCTGCCCGGTGCGGTTCGCGCACGGTCTCCCCTCCACTCGCGGCATGAGTGGCCACGAGCAGGGACCGGGGGCAGCAGCGTTCCTGGATGGCACCTTGTACGTCCTCCAGGACTCCGCCGGCTCGAAGGATTTCATTCGGGCCGGATTCCCGAACGGGGTCTTTGCCGTGGAGAAAGGCGGCGACGTGCGGCTCGTCGCCGACATTTCGAGCTGGATGATCGACAACCCGGTTGCGCACATCCCGTATGACCTGACCGACCTTGGTGAGCCGTTCGCGATGCTCGCCGGCAAGGGTGAGCTTTGGGTGCTGGAAGCCAACAGCGGTCAAGTCCTCACCGTGACGCCGGATGGCACGATCACTCGCGTCGTCGATCTCTCATTGAATCATCCGGTGCCGACCGGGTTCGCCCTGGCGCCCGATGGCGGCGTCTACGTCGCCTTCCTGACGCCCGCACCTTACACCGACGGCACGTCGCGGGTCGTCAAAGTCACCGCCAGCGGCGACGTCACCGAGGTCTGGACCGGTCTCACGATGGTCACCGGCCTCGCGGTCGGCCACGACGGCACCCTGTACGCGATTGAAATGTCGACCGGCAATACCGATGAGCCGCCATTTACCCAAGCCGGGAGCGGCCGCGTGGTGCGGCAAGCCGGCCCCGACTCGCTGACCGAGGTCGTCACTGGGATCGACTATCCGATTGCCGTCGCTATCGGCCCTGATGGCGCCCTCTATGTCGGCTTCCCCGCCTTTGGCGGCGATGAAGTGACGGGCGGTATCATCCGGATCGACGTTGCCGCCGTTGACGAAGCGGTGGCGCTTCCGGCTGGCATCCTCGATGAATCACGCTGCGCCACGGCGGTTGAGGCCGCGCCCGCCTCCGCGCCGGTTACGCCGGCCGCCGCGACACCGCCGCCGGCGATTACCACCGAGGCAACGCCGGACCTGAGCGAGAAGACGCGCACCGGCGCCGTCGCGATCGACATCAAGGACTTCGCTTTTCATCCAGCGGAGGTCCGGATTCCGGCCGGCACGGTCATTACCTGGACCAATAGCGACGTGGTCGCCCACACCGCCACGGCGCCGGACGGCGCCTTCAACTCAGGAAACCTCAATCCAGGTGAGAGCTTTAGCTTCACCTTCGACACGGCCGGCACCTTCGACTACATCTGCACCTACCATCCGTTCATGAAAGGCACGATCGTCGTCGAGTAGCCGCCGGTGCAGGCTCCGCTCTCCCAACCGTGGGAAAGCGGCCGCGGGTGAAGTCCGTTCCTCCTTGTTTGGAACTACGGATAGAGCTGATCGGCGATCTCGTCGGTCTTCGCGGCCATGATGAAATCGTTGCGATGCAGCCCGCGAATCTTGTGCGTCCACCAGGCAACGCCGACCTTGCCCCATTCGGTCACCACCCTCGGGTGGTGTCCTTCCCCTTCTGCCAGCTCGCCGATTCGGTTCGTGAAGGCGAGCGCCGAGGCAAAATCCCTGAACTTGTACTCCCGTTCCAAACGATCCACGCCGTCACGCTCCAATAGCTCCCACCCCGGGATTTGGGGCTTGAGGGCGGAGACTTCGTCCGCCGTCACCCGCGGCGAGTCGCGACGGCAGGCTTCACAGCGTTGACTGGTGAGGGGTTGGTGCGTTCCCGTTCCCATCGAGCTAGCTCCTTCCGCTGTTAACGGCGCTTCTTTGGCCCACGAGGCTTTCGCTTCGGCGTGGTTCGCCGCGGCCCGCCTGGCCGCCGGCCGCGATCGTGCGCCGACCGCTTCGGCCGGTCCATCGCGATCAATGCATTCGTTGCTACATCGAGCGAGTCGAGCAACGACCGCGCCGCCTCGCGCAAGATCGCCGGCGGCCGTTCGCCGCCGGACCGTCCGCCATAGGCGAAGATCAGCATCTGGCCACTGGTGGCCACCAGGTCCAGGGCCGCCACCGCCGGCAGCAAACGCCGATCTTCCGGTCGTATTGGTTGGATCTCGCTATAGGCCGCGATTGCCATTTCGGCCCCGGCGGCGGTCCATCCTCGGAACCGGCTGACCGCCTGCACGATATCGATCAGGGGCGATCCGGCGTTGCAATGCTCCCACCCAATAAGTCCAGCGGCACTACCCGGATTCGATTCGTCCGCGATCAGGACATGGGCCGGCCACAATCCAAAGTGATTGATCGATTGCTCGTTCGTGCCGAGCGCGGAAGCGCCAATCGCGGCCTCTGCCGCCGGCAACGCGCGCTCACCCATCGCCAGCCAGCGCCGCACCGCCGGGGTTTGGGTCGCGATCGGTCGCAACACCCCCCGTTGCGCGGTCCAGGCGTCGGTGACCGCGGCGATGAGGTCCGCCAGTGGCGGGCGATCGCCGGTGTCATCCCCCTCGACCACGGAGGCCGTCGCCGCGTGCGCGCCCGCCACGGCTCGCAACACCTCGTGGAATACCGGATCGGGCACGGCTGCCGGCATTGCCACCCACCACCCACTCTGGAGCCGCGCCTCGGGCCCGCCGCCGGCCGGGCTCCCCGGCAACCAGGATTGAGCGTCGTAGAGACGTCTATGGTGAACAACGATGGTCTCGTCATTCGCCTGCCGGGCGGCGACCGGAGCCAACCCCGGGTCGCTCGCCGCCACCAGAGCCAGGACGCGATGAATGAGCTCCAGCCGCGATCGCGGGATGCCTTCCGGCCACCGCCGGACCTTCCACCAGTGACTATCGGCGCGGACGCGCACGATGGCGTCCCGCCCCGGCAGCGCTTCGATCGCGTCAACCGCGGGGAAGAACATCGACACCGCCTGAAGCAGGTCTGGCTCAGTCGCGGGTGGGTCGGTCGTCGGGCTCAGTCGATCACTCATTCCAGAAGTATATGGTTAAGCGTGCGCACTACTGGATCGTCGCCACGACATCCTGGATGCGGACCTTGGTGCCGGGGCTGACACGCAGCTCGTGTATCGTCCCGTCCCGATGGGCAACCAGCTCGTTCTCCATCTTCATCGCCTCGACCACGCAGATGACGTCGCCGCGTCGTACGGTGGCGCCGGCCGCCACCAGCACCCGCAACACGGTGCCTTGAATCGGGCTGGTGAGATCATCGCCCTCGCCCGCCGGAGCACCAGTCGTGCCGCCGGCCTGCAGCGGTGAGTCTGGCCGCATCAGCCTTGTCCGGTTGGCACCACCAGGGCCGAATTTCGCAAGCTCGACCGGCACGCGGACGACGAAGCGGCGGCCATTCACCTCGGCCACGACTGGTTCCGTCAGCGATTCTTGCGTGACTGCCGGCACCGGCACGTTCGCCGGATCGGGCATAAGGTCGGGACGATCGGTCAGGAAAGTCGTCGCCACGCCCCCCCGCCAGAACTGATCATCGGCCATTAC
>JACCYK010000255.1 GCA_013696525.1 Chloroflexia bacterium | reverse complement strand
GTCCGGCAATCGCGAGCCGCTCTGGCGGGTCAGGAACGCCGTTACCTGGCCCAGATCGAATCCGGCGGCCAGGGCTCGTTGAATCGAGCCCGCCGACAGCCGGTAGACGCTCGACGCCCCGAGCAGCTCCAGATCGGCAAAGGCGGACACGGACCAGACCCGCAGCGGGGTCGAATCATGGATCTCGATGGCGCCGGTTGGCGACACCACCACCGGCGGCGGCCCGGACTCGCTGGCAGTGGTCTCCGCCGCGGGGCCGCGGCGGGCCGCGGCCGGGGTGACGCGGATCGACCGCGGCAGCCCTGGCTCCGTCCGCGGCTCAACCAGGCCCAACCAGGCAAACATCGTGACCAGCTCGATCCCGATGACCTCGGCAATGGTCGCCAGCCGGGTCGACGCCTCTTCGCCGTTGCCGGGCGCCACCCTGGCGGTGGCGGCGGTGAAGGATGTCCCGAGCAGGCCGGGCAAGTAGGCGGCAATCCGGGCGGCGACCGAGTCGAGCGTATACCAGGTGTCCGGTTCCAAGCCGACCGCCGGGTCGATCAGGGCCGCCAGCAGATTGCGCCGCGCCGATGGCCAGTCCGCGCCCCAAACCTCGACTTCGCCGCCGGTCCGGCCCTCGATCCACTCGGCGCTCGCCATCCACCACCAGCGAAGCCGTTCGGTCTGCGCCGGGAACGAGCGTTCGCGCCAACCCCGAACGGCGGACGTCACCTGCAGCTCGGTCTCCGCCTCCTCATCGACCCGGACCAGTCCCTCCGCGATCGCCAGCGCCAGCAGGCAATCAACGTAGCCGGGATCCGGCAGCTCGCGGCCGCGGAACCAGAACCGGGAGTTCAGGCGCCGTAGGCGCGAGCGGGGCTGCTCGCCGGTCGCCGGCCAAGGCGGCAGCCCCGGATCGGACAGCTCCCGGAGTAGGGTCAAGAAGTCCCAGGCGAAAGCGTCCGGGTGGCGCCACGGGGTCGCCTCGGTCGCGGGAAGCACGGGTTGCAAGGGGGGTAAGGTGAGCGGCACGGGGAGCGCGGGCAGGCGAATCTCGGCCGGAATGAAGAGCCAGCGAGCGCCGCCAGCATCGTAGGTATGCCACACCAGGAGGGCGGATTCCAATTCATCGAGCGCCGTTCGCCAGCGTTGGAAGGTCCGCGCCTCGTCGGCGTCAAGCCCGATCGCCGCCGCGACGTCATCCAGGCGCACCGGGCGGCCGTCGTCTCCCTCCCGCACGGCCCGCCAGGCGCGAGCGGCGTCGGCCGACAGTTTGCTCACCACCTGGTCCACACCGCCGGGCGTGCCGATCTGGCGGAGCAGCCGGCGTCCGAGGTCATCGCGATTCCGCGTGCTAGGCACCACCTTGAGTCCCCAGCACGTCGCCGCGACTTCGATCTCGGCGTCATCGAGCCGCTCCAGGAGGGCGGTGAGCGGGACGGCGCTCAGATCGCCGGCATCGACATCGTCGAGCAGCCGGCGAACGAGCAACGCCAGCTCCCGCGGGAGGAAGAGCTTCGGCTCGGTGCCGACCGGCAGCGGCTGGTCATCCCCTTCTCGCGCCAGGAGGCCGGCCCGGTAGAGTTGGACCGCCACTTCCCGCGCCGCTGCCTCCGGCAGTTCCAGCCAACCCGCCAGCGTCACCAGCGTCGGCGCCGCTCGTCCATCCTCCGCCAGGGCCAGCAACCGGACCATCTCTTGTTGCGCCGGGTTGAGCCGCTCCCAGGTCGCGCGCACGGTCCGGATATCGGTCATCAGCCGGTAGAGGGCGCCAACCGCCAGATGCCGGTTGCCGCTCGCCAGCGGCGCCCGCCAGAACGCCGCGATCCGCGTCAGCTCCGCATCGTCTCGCGCATGCAACCGGCCGAGCAGGTTCCGCATCGCCGACACCGGCCTCTCAGCGGGGCATCCGGATCATCATCCGCCTTGACCTCCCCGGATTCAGCCCTTACCACCCGCGGCCGTATCCGGCCAATCCCACGGGAGTAGCGCCAAAGCCAGAAACTGGCCTCGACCTATCGCGCCTGCACCAGGCGGATCATCGGCTTGCGCGGCTTGACCGCGGCGTCGACCGCCAGCCGGGCGGCGACTCGTTCCGCCAGATGGGTGAAGGCGTGCGCGGTGGGAGAATCGGGGTGGCCGATGATGACCGGGACGCCGCTATCGCCCCCCTCGCGCACCGCGGGCTCGAGCGGGATCTCGCCCAGCAACGGCACCTCGTACTGCTCGGCGGTGCGCCGGCCGCCGCCCTGGCCGAAGATATAGGTCGTCTTGCCGGTGTCGGGGTCAGTGAAGCCGCTCATGTTCTCAACGATGCCGAGCACCGTGGTCTTCACCTCCTGGAACATCTTGAGACCTTTGACGGCGTCCGCCAGCGCCACCGCCTGCGGCGTGGTGACGATCACGGCGCCCGAGATCGGGATTTTTTGGACCAGCGTCAGTTGGACGTCGCCGGTGCCGGGCGGGAGATCGATCACCAGATAGTCCAGATCACCCCAGATCACGTCATTGAGGAACTGGGTGATGAGCTGCGCCACCAGCGGGCCGCGCCAAATCAGCGCCTTTTCCGGATCCAGCAAGAAGCCGATGCTCATCACTTTGACCCCGTGCGCCTCCAGCGGCACGATCTTGCCGTCGCGCACCAACGGCTTGCTGGTCTGGCCCATCATCAGCGGCATGCTCGGTCCATAGACGTCGGCATCGAGCAAGCCGACCGCCGCCCCCGCCCGCGCCAGCGCCACCGCCAGGTTGGCGGCCACCGTCGATTTGCCGACGCCACCCTTACCGGAGGCCACCGCGATCGTGTTCTTCACCCCTTTGATCGGGTCGGCGTCCGATTTGCCGCCGCCGCTGGCACGGACCTTCGTCGTCCAGGTGACCGTCACCGACCCGATCGCCGGCAGCGTCGCCAGCGCGGCCCGGATCTCAGCTTCGAGCGTTGCTTTGTACGGCGCGATCGGCGACAGCAGCTCGACCGTCAGGGCGACGTCGTGGCCGGTGATCTCGACCGTGGGCACCATCCGCAGCTCGACCAGGCCGCGGCCGATCTCCGGCTCGCGGACCTCGCCCAGGGCGGCCAGCACGCCGTCGCGCGTCACGCTGTTCAATTCGGTTGATCCATTAGTCGTGCCTGACATGGGAAGCATCCTCTTTCTCGTCGCTGCCGTGAGGGATTTTAGTCTGTGACGGCACGCGAGCAGCATCATCTGATGTCTCTGTTGTCATTGTACGTTCCGCTGTCCAATCGTCCGCCACCGGCTGGCCCCCCGCCGGCCCAAGCCGGTCAACAATGCCAAAAGCGACCCCGGCATCGAGATGATCGACCGCGGCGCCGCCGCCCGCGCCGCCCGAGGCGATCGCCATGTGCAGCGTCGCCAGATCAGCCCGGCGTTGGAACACATTGCGATTGACCGTCTGAAACTGGATCCGGCGGCGGGGCACGATCGTCGTCTTCCGGGTCAGGCCGCCGTTGCTGATGACGAGGAGCTGGGCTGGATCGATCCGCCAGCCGGCATCCCGGAACCGCAGCACGGCGTTCAGTCCGACCACCGGCAGCCCGATCAGCAGCAGCCCGCCCCACCACCACTGGAACCAGGTCAGCCAGGCCACGAGGCCGCTCGTCAGGAACCAGCCAATGCCCAGCACGATGCCGCACAGCGCCAACCAGGACGCCACGTCCGCCACCAGATACCGGCTCAGCGCCCGTGGGGGCGGCCCCGCCAGCTCGCGCCGCTCGATCGCGGTGGCCAGACTGGGCGCCACCGAGGCGACCAGGGCCACGGCCTCCGTCCGTCGCAGCAACGGCCACAGCACGCCTGATTCGCCGCTTTCCTGCCCATAGCCGGCGCTCTCGAACGACACCGAGGCGAGCCCCAGCGGCCGGCGCAAGAGTCCCTCCGTGACGACGATGGCCTGCATCCGGGCCACCGGCACCGTCCGCCGCCGCCGTTCAAGCAGGCCGTGGCTGATAATCACCCGGTCCTCGAACCGGCGCAGCTCGAAGCCGCCATAGGTGAGCACGGTGCCGGCGATCGCCAGCAGCCAGGCAATAACCGCGACGAGAACTACCAGCGGGATCAGGGCCCGCGGCGAGAGGGCGGTGGCATCGAGGGCCAGCCGGGACCAGATCTCTTCCGGCAAGATGTCGTCGATGACCTGGGAGGCGAAGCCGACCACCGCCAGCGCGGGGCCGATCGTGCCGGAGGTGACCGCCGCCAAGAGCAGTTCCGGCGTCGACAGCCGGCGAATCAGCTCGCCGTTGGCGGGCGTGACCGGGCCGGTCCCGAGCCCAGGTCCACTCGTCGCCGCGACCGGCCGTGATTGCCGGGTCACGCCCAACCGGCGGCGAAGCAGCTCGGCATCGGCCCGGGTGAGGGCGCCGATCTTGACATCGGCCCCCTCGGCGCCGCCGGCCGCGGTCTCGACCCGGACCCCGACCACCCCCGCCAGCCGCTGGAGCGGCGTCTCGTGGATGTCGACGGCCTGGATCCGCTCCAGCGGGACCAGCCGCTCTTTGCGCTCCAACACCCCGGAATGCACCCGGAGCTCGGAGCCGGTCACCTCGAACGTGAACTGCCGCCAGGCGACAAATTGATAGATGGCACTGATCACCAGCCAGACTCCGCCGATGCCGAGGAACCAAAGCTGCCGGTTGTCCTCGCCACGGGAGATCGCCAACACGAGCAGAGGCAGGATCAGCGCGCTCAGGCTCCGTCCCACGTCGAGGAGGATCACGGCCGGGTGTTGACGACGCGGCGCGACATCGGCGGCGGCCAGGTCCATGCTCATGGGCAGATCTACCAGCCTCGGCTACAACTGCTGATTGAGATTGGCGAGGGCGGAGATGCGATCGCGGACCTCGGCCGCCTCCGCATCCGCCAGGGCGGGGATCTCGCTCGCCCCGGCCGCGGTATAGAGGACCACCGTGGCCAGCCCGAACCGCCGCTCCAGCGGGCCGCGCCGGGTATCGACGTGCTGGATCTGGGCCATCGGCACCAGCGTCCGGGTGACCACGATCCACCCGTGCTGTAGATCGACCTCCCGTTCGCCGATCTCGTACCGCCAGTGGCGCCACTCGATGTCCGGCACCGGCCAGACCGACGCCGCGGCGGCCGCCACGGCGAGCCCGCCCGCGGTCCACACCAACCAGGGCGGGAAGGCCGTGAACCGGAGCAAGACGTAGCCGACGGCGACGACGACGACCAGGACGACGGCGGTAAGGAGGGCGCCCGCGATCCGCCAGGCGGTCCGGGCTCGTGGATCGAGATGGTGGGCTGGCGGTGGTCGCATGCATCATCCGGCAGTTCGCGCCCGGCCCCGGCACGCCATGCCGGAACTCCCGTAAACTATAGCCGCTGACGCGCCGGAGGCGTGTCCACCAGACGAGGGAGGCAGCCATGACAAGCATTCGCCCATTTGCCGCGGCCGACTACCCACGTCTGATCGAGATCCACAACCGAGTCCAACCGGAGGATCAGTACACCGTCACGGAGCTCCAATACCTGGACGATGCCTGGGATCACGATCGCTACTTCCGCTCTCAAGTGGTGGCCGAAGACGACGGCGGCCAGATGATCGGCTTTGCCGCCCTCGAGCACATGCCGAACCAGTTCCATCCGGACAAGTATTCGCTCGGGATCACGGTCGACCCGCCCGCTCGCCGCCGCGGCCATGGCACCGCCCTCTTCGATCACCTGGCGGGGAAACTCCGCGCGCGGGGGGCGGTCTCGGTCCGTACCTGGGCCAAGGAGTCAGAGGCGGAGGCCCAACGCTTCGTCACCAAGCGCGGCTTTGTGGAAGCCCGGCGAGAGTGGCAGTCCCGGCTCGACGTAGCGGGTTTCGACCCGGTGCCCTTTGCCGGAGCCATGGAGCGCATCGCCGGCCAGGGGATCACGCTGACGAGCCAGGCGGCAGAATCAAGCGTGAACGAGCGGGTTCTGCCCGAGGTTTACGCGCTCTACCTGATTTGCTCGCGCGATGTGCCGGACATCGATCCCTTCACCGCCATCTCTTTCGACGATTATTTGAAACTCCACGTCCATGCCCCCTATTTCATTCCCGAGGCCTACCTCCTCGCCAAACATGGCGATCAGTACGTCGGCATGGCCTGGCTGATTTCGAGCGAGGAAGAGCCGGACGTCTTATATCAGGGGCTGACCGGGGTTATACCCGAGTACCGGAGGAAGGGCGTAGCGATGGCCTTGAAGCTAGCCATCGTCGAGTGCGCCAAGAACCGGGGCGGCCGCGAGATCCGGACCTGGAACGACACCTTGAACCGGGCCATGCTGCGGATCAACGAGGCAATGGG
>JACCYK010000247.1 GCA_013696525.1 Chloroflexia bacterium | reverse complement strand
CCAATATCGCTCGCTTCCCTTTCCGGTCATCGCCAAGTGCAATAATGGCGCAGGGCGTTCATTTTGCTCAGCGGCGAAAACTCGATTCTATGTTGGACTTAAAGATCGCTCAGACGTCGCAATACTTCAAGACCACTCCCGATCAAGCACGGCGTAGATGTACGAGTCGGTCCAGGCGCCGTCCATCCAGACGTTCTCGCGGAGGTGCCCCTCGCGGCGCAGGCCGAGCTTTTCCAGCACCCGCCACGAGCCCGGGTTCGCCGGGTCGCAATCGGCCCAGACCCGGTGCAAGCCGAGCTGGCGGAAGCCAAAACCGACGAGGGCGCGGGCCGCCTCGGTCGTGTACCCCTGGCCCCAGTAGGCGGGATGCAGGGTGTACCAGAGCATCGCCTCGAAAGCCGGGCTGGCGAGCCCGAGGCCGCACCGGCCAATCAGCCGGCGTTCTGCCGCGAGCACCACCGCCAGGTCATACGTCGCCCGCGGCTCCTCGGCGGCGCCCGCGACCGCCCGCTGGATGTAGGCGCGGCTCTCGTCCTCCGTCCGCGGCTCGAACGACTGATAGCGGGCGACCTCGGGCAGCGACTCGACCGCGTGGAACGCCGGCCAGTCATCGTCCATGAACTCCCGCAGCAGCAGCCGCTCGGTCCTCAACAGCACCATGTCCCGACCTCTCTCCCGGCCGTGCCGCCCGGACGCCCTCGCCCACGGTTGGGAAAGGACGGGGGTGAGGGCGCTAAAACCCGCTCAGCAGGCCGCCGTCCGCCAAATGGGCCGAACCGGTGATGTACGACGCCCGCGGGCTCGCCAGGAAGAGCACGGTCTCCGCGATCTCCTCCGGCCGGCCGACCCGGCCCAGGAGGACCTTTTCGCCCCAGCCCCGGATCACGTCATCGGCATCGCCGCCCACCAGTGTCTCCGCCGCGTAGTGCAGCATCGGGGTGTCGACCGAGCCCGGGCAGACCGCCGTCACCCGGATGTTGTCCTTCGCGAAGTCGATCGCCAGGCTCCGGGTCAGGCCCAGGATGCCCGCTTTCGACGCCGCGTAGGGGCAGACCCGCCGCTGGTTGTAGTAGCTCTGGACCGAGGCGGTGTTCACGATGGCGCCGCCGCCTCGTTTGATCATCTCGGGAATCGCGAATTTCGACATCAGGAACATGCTCTTCAAATTGACCGCCAGCACCCGGTCCCACTCGTCTTCCGTCGTCTCGATTGCAGTCCCGTAGTGCTGAATCCCCGCGTTATTGTGGAGCACGTCGATGCCGCCGAACGCCGCCACGACCCCGGCGACCGCGCGCTCGACCTCGTCCGCCCGGGTCACGTCGGCCCGCACGAAGCGGCCGCGCTCACCAAGCGGTTCAGCCAGCGCCGCCCCCGCCGCCGCGTCGAGATCGACAATGGCGACGCGCGCCCCTTCGCGGGCGAAGGCGAGAACGGTCGCCCGGCCGATCCCCTTTGCCCCGCCGGTGACAATCACCGTCTTGTCCCCAAACTCCATCGCCCTGCTCCTCTTGCGGATTCGTCCGCCATCCCTACCCCATGCCGAAACGGTGGTTCGATTGGCGCCGATAGTAATCGCAAATTCCAACGGGATTAAGAGCCCGGTGGGGTAGCGTCAAGAAGCCGGTGGTTTCGGAGTGGCGAGCACTACCGGGATGCGCTGGTCCCACTCCTCAGTGCGGAGCGCCACCCACACCCGCCCATTGTTGACAGTGTGCCCTGGGACCACGATGATGCATACAATCGGATTTCTGAGCGATCGGCCCGACCGTGGTCCTTTCCGCGCGCTCTACGCAATCCTCGAACCTCCCTGCTCCGCTTACCTCGCTCGTCGGCCGCACGCGCGAGGTGGCGGCGCTCGTCGACCTCCTGCACCGGGACGATGTCCGGCTGCTCACGCTGACCGGCCCGGGCGGGGTCGGGAAGACGCGACTGGCTGTTGAGGTCGCGGCCGGCGTGGTTGACGCTTTCCCGGACGGGGTCTGGTTCGTCGGCCTTGCTCCCATCTCTGATCCTGCCCTGGTGGTCGCCGCCATCGCCC
>JACCYK010000193.1 GCA_013696525.1 Chloroflexia bacterium | reverse complement strand
GGGCGAGGGGCTCACCGCGCCCCTCGCCCTGATGAGATGCCAGGCGGGCATCGCGCGGTCAACGTGGCGCTGCTTGAGACGAGTACGCACCGGTTGCGCGTAGGAAAGACAGGCGCGATCGCCGGGTACGAGTTCTTTTCCGGTTGACGTTCCGCGACGAATGCCGGAACGACGTATTTTTCGGGTGAGCGCGCCACTCTCCTAAGCAACCGTGGCTCCGCTGGCGGGAGCGCGAACCTCACGCTGAATTAGCAACGAAATCCGAAGAGGAGCCAACCATCATGGATCATCGACAGTTCGACGACCTTCCCGAGGCCATCGAAGCGGCGGCGACCGAGACGACCGAGCAGAGTGAAAATGGAACGAGCCGGCGGCGCGTGCTGCAAGGCTTGGGCGCCGCCGTCTTTGGCGCCGCTGTCTGGGCCGTCGCCCGTGATTCCGGGTCGGCGCAGATCGCGGTGGCCGATAGCGATGACGACGATGACGACGGCGTCAACGGCGACGACGATGATGACGGCGTCAACGGCGACGACGATGATGACGGCAAGGACGATGATGATGATGACGGCAAGGGCAAAGGTAAAGGTAAAGGCAAGGGCCGTGACCGCGATGATGACGACGACGGCCGAGACGGCGATGACGACGACTAGTAGCCGTGGCTACTAGCCCGACGAAGAAGTCCCTGAGGCAGGGAGACCGGGCGCATCGCGAGGTCGATCGAGGTCACGCCAGCTAGAGCTTCGACCCTAGCGATGCCAGCCTCTACGGACCGGACGGCGGTGATGGGGATCGTGATTGATCGCTCATCACCGCCGCTTCGCGTACGCGGGAGCCTCATCCAACCGGTGTGCGGTACCATTCGGGCGCGGATCAAGGAGCGCGAATGGACCAGCCGCACCAGCATCCGTCCCGAAACGGTGATCCGTATTCGACGGTGCCCGCCGGCGCCGGGCCGCGGCCGATCTCGCCGACCGATATTTCTCAATTCGTCAGGCTCGATCAGTGTCAGCGGTATCTGCGGTTGCGCCTGCACGATCGCTTCGCCGGCGATGCCTTTCTCCGTGAATACGGGGTAGATCCTCAAGCGATCCCGCCGTTGCTCACCCGATCAGGAGCCGCCTTCGAGCAATCGGTGACCACGGCCATGCAAGCGCGATACCGGGTGGTCGAGTGCGGCGCGGCGGCCGGCGGCCAAACCTCGGATAACGGCCGGCTGGTCGCCCTCGCCCGGTCCTTGCCGCCAGGGCAGGTGGTAATGCTCGTCCAACCTCGGTTGATCGTGACCATCGGCGACTGGAGACTGCGCGGGGACGCCGATATCGTCCGCCTGGAACGAGACGCGGACGGCGGCTTGCGGCTGCTCATCGTCGATGTCAAGAGTTCGGTCGCGGCGAAGATCGAGCACCGCTTGCAAGTCGCCTTCTATGACCGGATGACGGCCGCGCTCCTTGACGCGGCCGGCGTCGGCTATGCCGACATCCAAACCGGGATCTTGTACCGAACCGGAAGCGTGCCGGCAGCGGAGTCGGCCGGAGATCTGCTACAGCTCGCCACCGAGCGCCGGCTCGCGGCCGACCTCCTGGCGATGCCCGATGGGTTGCTTGAGCTGGTGGAGCGGCCCGAGGAGTACCGGCGGGCGGTCAGCGACCTGGTCACGCGGCCGGGCTCGGCGGCCGAGCGCGTGGCCGAGGCGCCGTTCGCGTCGCTCCCCTATCACCTGACCTTCAAGTGTGACGGCTGCCTGTACAACGAGTTCTGTATGAAATGGAGCGCCGAGCGCGACGATCTCTCGCTGCTCCCCTACGTGTCGGCGGCGGAGAAGCAGGCGCTGCAAGACGGGGGGATCGCGACCATCCACGACCTCTCCCGGTTGAAACAGCCGCGGGTCGACCCGGTCACGGGGGAGCCCGATCCGCTTGACCTGGTGCCGGTGCCCGAGTCCCGGGACACCGTCAATTGGCTCGGCGGCACCTGGCCGGTGGGGCCGCGGCTGGATGAGCTGATCCACCGGGCCCGCTCGTATCGCGCCTTCAAAGGCGATCCGGTGACCAGCCTCCCCTTCATTCCCAGCAAGGGCTACGGCTCACTGCCCTACGTGTCACCGGATCACAATCCCAACCTGATTCGTATCTATATCGATGCCCAGCATGACTTCCTGCACGACCGGCTCGCCATGGCGGGGGCGCTGGTGGTCGCGTCTGAACATGGGCGGGAGCGCCCGCACCGGCGCCGGGTCGTGATCGAGCTGGCGGCCGGCCCACCGGTCAGCCCGGAGCGTGAGCGGGAGCTCCTGGTTGGCTGGATCGAGCGCACGCTCCGCGCCGTGGTCGAGCTGGCGGCGCCGGACGACGAGGGGCGGCCGCGGGCGCCGATCCATCTCATCTTCTACGAGCGCTACGACCAACGGGTGCTGATGGATGCCCTCGGCCGGCACGCCGGGTCGGTGCTGGCGGCGACCCCGCTCTATGATTTCATGACTCAGATGGCGGCCTATGACTCGCCGGTCGCCACCTTCCTGGCGGAGGAGATCCGCGAGCTGCGAAACTACCCGATGGTGAGCCAGTCGTTGCAAGCGGTCGCCAAGTGGTTGCGGTTCGATTGGCGCCAGGGGACCGATTATTGGAGCCTGTTCAAGGAACGGATGTTTGACTATTGGGGCAAGCTCGATGATCCCGAACCGGCCGCCGCGCCATCGGCCTGGTACACCAACCGCGCTCGCTTCAGCAGCCAGATCCCGCTCGAATATGCCTACGCCGCCTGGGGCGAGATCGAGCCGCCGGCGCCCGGTGAGCGGGATCTCTACGCACCCTACCGGGGCATTACGCCGGACCTGCTGATCGGATTTCAGCAGCGGCGCTTGGAAGCGATGGAGTGGGTTGCCAAGGACTTCAAAGGCAACAAGGACACCGCCAAAGGGTCGTTCGACCTGCCGGACCTGGCCGCGTTCGAGGACAACGCGCGCGGCCTGGCCGATGCCCTGCAGGAATTCTTGACCATCGAGCGCCTTGTCTCGCTCAACCAATGGAAGCAGATCCGGCTCCAGCCGCCGGAACGGCGGATGCTGAGCGGTGACACGCTCGTCGGACGGTATCTAGACTCCGATCAAGCGCCGGCGGTTGCCGCTCAAAACCGTGAGAACGAGCTCCTGCGCCAGCGTCGCGAGAAGTTGCGGGCGGCGTGGCGAGCGGAGTATCCGGACGCGAAGCAGGTCCGGTTGCCGAAGGATCAACGCCAGGAGAGTAACTGGTCCCAGGCCGGGCTCCGGGTCTGGCTCCGGCTCGACCTGACCGGCGTTGACACCGATCTCGATCAGGTTCTGAGCCTCACCAAGTTGCGGGACGGCGATACGGTGGTCCTCAATCCCCGCTGGTCGGTTGATGGCCGGCTACCACCGGCGGAGCAAGTAAAGCTCCAAACGACCTCGCGCCAGATGCTGTATCGAAGCCAGCAGGCGCGCATCGTCGGGACGCGGGTGGAGCGAGACACCAGCGACCGGGCGGTGGCCGGCTTTGTCCAGATCGAGCTGATGGATGAACGCCCGGGCGGCCAGGACGGGTTCGTGTTCCGGCGGGCGCCGCAACCGCTCGCGGACGGCGCGTCGTACACCCTCGATGATGATCCCAACGATTGGTCAGGCTCGCACCAGCGCGGCCTCATCGCGGCGCTCCAGGCCGGCGGCCGGCACACGCTCTTCGACCGGTTGCGGGGGGCTCCCGACCTACCGGAGGGCGCGACCTGGCCACCGGCCGCGACGGCGGGGCAACAACGGTTTGCCAGCGGGTTGGCGGCGTTGCACACGGCGGGCGCGCTCCACGACTTCTCGCCGCAAGTCGACCGCTACATCGGCGAGCACGGCGCGGCGCCGGTGCTGCTGATCCAGGGGCCGCCGGGCACCGGCAAGAGCTACTCCACCGCGTTCGCCTTGTTCGCCCGGTTGCAGGGGGCCATGGCGGCCGGCCTCGACCGCCGCATCTTCGTCTGCTGTAACACCCACTCGGCGACCGATGTGCTGCTGGAGAACATCGCTCGCGTTCGGGCCATGCTTGCCGATTTCCAGGTCCAGTGCCCCGCCCTCTTTGTTGAATACTTCGATGCCCGGCTGCTTGACGTGCCGCTGTTCCGGGTGCAGCCGAAGGGCGAGATGCCGGACGGCATCATCGCGCTGCAGGAGAAAACCGCCAAGCCGGCGGGACAGCGGCAAATCGCGGACGAGATCCTGGAGCCGCGCTGGGGCGTGGCGGCGGCCACACCCGGCGGGATCCGGCGGGCGATCGTCGACCGTTGGGGCACGAAGGAGCTGCTTGGGCACGCCTTCATCGACTGCCTGGTGCTTGACGAGGCGTCCCGGCTCAGCCTGCCGGAGGCGATGATGGCGGCGTTGCCTCTGAAGCCAGATGGGCAGTTGATCGTGGTCGGGGACCACCGGCAGATGCCGCCGATCGTCCAGCATGACTGGGCGAACGAGCGGCGGCGGAGCTTTCGTGACTATCAGACCTACGAATCGTTGTTCGATACGCTCCGCGATCGCGGCCTTCCCGGCCAGCCCGTCTATCCGATGATCCAGCTCGACGAAAGCTTTCGTTTGCACGCCGAGATGGCGGAGTTCCTGCGGCGGGAGGTGTATTCCCGCGACGGCATCGCGTTCTACTCGCGACGAGACGAGGTGCTGCCCCGGTTCGCCGGCGTCTCCGACTTCGTGGCCGCGGTGCTGGCGCCGGAACATCCTCTCATCGTCGTCGTCCATGACGAACGCCGTAGCCAGCAGCGCAATCACTTCGAGCAACGTCTCATCACCCCAGTCTTGCGTACCCTTGCCGATCACGGGTTCGACCCGGAGGCAGGGCTCGGCGTTGTGGTTCCCCACCGGGCGCAGCGGGCCGGCCTGCAAGAGGCGGTGCCGCAACTGAGCCGGCGCGATCCGGTGAGCGGGGTGATCACGGTCTCCGCGGTCGATACCGTGGAACGGTACCAGGGCGGTGAGCGCGAGATCATGATCGTCAGCGCGACCGAGAGCGATCCAGGCTACGTGCTGGCCCGGAGCACGTTCCTGCTCGATCCCCGCCGCCTGACGGTTGCCCTCAGCCGGGCCAAGCGAAAGTTAGTCCTGGTGGCGGCGCGTTCCATCTTCGAGCTGTTCAGCCCCGACGAGGAGGTCTTCGCCAACGCCCAGCTTTGGAAGAACCTTCTCCACCACACCTGCACCGACCTGTTGTGGAGGGGGGAGGTGGATGGGGAGCGGGTCGAGGTGTGGGGGAACGGCCCGGCTGCCGGCGTGGCCCACCCCCTACCCCCCAAGCATGGGGGGGACACGACCGATTTCCCCGTGGTTGGTGGGTAGGCGGCTGGTTGCCGATCCACATGTACGCCGGCAATAGCACGTCCTACGCATCACCCGGAATGACGGTCGAGAGCAGCGCCATGCGGACGAAGACGCCGTTGTGGGCTTGCCGGAAGTAGGCGGCTCGGGGATCGCTATC
>JACCYK010000143.1 GCA_013696525.1 Chloroflexia bacterium | reverse complement strand
CAGAGCTTGAACAGGAAGCGGTCCAACTGCGCCTCTGGCAGGGGATAGGTCCCCTCCATCTCCAGCGGGTTCTGGGTCGCCAGCACGAAAAATGGCTTACCCAGCATGTGCATCTGGTTGGCGATCGTCACCGTCTTCTCTTGCATCGCTTCCAACAGCGCCGACTGCGTCTTCGGCGTCGCCCGGTTGATCTCATCGGCCAGCACCAGGTTGGCGAAGATCGGCCCCGGCTGAAACACGAACCGGCGCTGGCCCTCGTCATCCTCGGCCAGGATGTTCGTCCCGGTGATATCGGCCGGCATCAGGTCGGGGGTGAACTGGATTCGGCTGAAATCGAGGGCAAGCACATCGGCCAGCGTCCGCACCAGCAGCGTCTTCCCCAGCCCCGGCACCCCTTCCAGCAGCACATGCCCCCCGGCCACCACGCAGGTCAGGACATCGCGCACCGTGTCCACTTGGCCGACCATCGTCTTCCCGATTTCGGCCTCGATCCCGCGGACGACGTCGCGAAATTCCGCCGGCGACATGTGGGGCACGGCTTCCGGAATTGCTGTAGCGACCATGGTGCGCTCCTTTCGCGGTCACGACCTGGAAGGCAAACGGGATTGCGATCACCGAAAGATGAGCAGCACCACGACCAGCATCATGCAGCCGACGCCGGCCAGGGCCAGCCCCCCAATCCCCCAGATCCAGAGTTTTGCCCGGTTCGCCTCAAGCCAGCCTTGAAAACCGTTCCGGGGTCGTTTGCCATCATCGCTCATCAATACCTCGGCCAAGGCTCCGCCGGGCGTGGGCGCTTACCATAGCGTTAACGCCCCGCCGACGCCTAGAGCGCGAGCCGCCGCTCCCGGCGGGCCCGCCAGGCCACGACCACCAGACCGATCGCGACCAGACTCCAATATCCGATCACCCGATCGAGCACAATGACCGAGGCGGCCAGAGTTGGGTCCATTCCCACTACCTGAATCAGCACCGCTCCCGTCCCCAGCTCGACCACGCCGAGCCCGGCCGGGGTCACCGGCAGGGTGGTCAGCAATGATCCCATCAGCGCAATGAAGAGCGCGGTCGCCGGCGGCAACCCGGCCTGTAACGAGGCGGCGACGAGCCAAAGCCGCATCCCCTCCATCAGCCAGACAACGACGCCGATGCCGAGGAAGAGCCCTGGCCGGCGCAGGCATTGAAAGATCGCGGTGTGCAGCCGGGCATAGTGGTCGCGAAACCGGGCGGGGAGGAACCGTTCCAGCCAGCCGCGAGAGAACCACATACCGGCCAGGCCGATCCCGGCAACGATCATCAAGCCCGCGCCAAGCACGAACGACTGCCGGGCTTCGACGGGCAGGCGTCCGCTAAAGACGACGATCCCGGCGGTCGTCATCATCACAAAGAGCACCACCAGATCGGTCAGTCGCTCGGCCACGATCGTGCCCATGCCGGTGCTGAACGACGACCGCGTCTCCCGCTTCAAGAGGTAGCTTCGATACGCATCGCCGAGCTTCGCGGGAACGATGCAGTTGGCGAACCAGGACAGGAGCAGCATCTCCACGATGCCGGGAATTCCCGGCACCGGATAGCCATGAGCCCGATCAATGCCGGCGCGGACCAGCATCACCTTCCAGCGGACCGCCCGCACCACGAAGATGCCGTACCAGACGATGAAGGCGGCGGCGTACAGCCATGGGTTCGCCCGCCGCACCTGCTGCCAAATCGCCGCCGGATCGACATCCAGCCGCCGGGCGAAAAAGATCAGGATCGCCAGCGCCACCGCAAACGAGATGAATGTCCGTGGACGCAGAAACCGCGCCCGCAACGATCCTGGTTGAATCTCGGCGTCCGTTGGTCCAGCATCCGTGTCCGCTGAGAGGGGGGACACGATCGGGTCACGGCCACGATCGAGCTGCTCGTTGGCGTTGACCGCCGGCAGACTCACGAGGATGACACTAGGACGTTTGAATTCATCGGTTCGCTCCTCGCCCAGCCCTCAATGTTCGTCTCCGCGGTCGGCCGCCGCGCCCGCTTGGTGGTGTCTCATCGCTCGCGATGCATCGTAGCCAGACCGGGCGCCCGTCCCCCGCGTCAGCGGCGGAAAGTATAGCCAGTGTTCGCGGTTGCCAGTCGAGCGCGCGCTATCCCGCCTGCCGGCCACTAGGTCCGGCGCGCCGGACGCCAATCACCGACGTGGGGCAGTTCCGGCCAGAGGTCGACGCCGCGGCGCCGTTGCAGCCGGCCGCTTCGCTCCGCCAGCGTGAAGACCACCTGCCGGATGCCGAGAAACAGAAGCAGGATGCCGCCGCCGGCCAAGAGCATCGCGGTCCATCGCAACGGCACCCGCCGTTCGATGATCAGGCCGCCGATCGTCAACTCACCGGGCTCGGCCAACTCCATCACAACCGCGTGTCGTCCTTCATGCAGGCCCTCCGCGATCGTCACGTCCTGGTTGCTCGCCTGACCCGATCGCAAATCGATCGCGATCGGCTCGCCGTCGAGGGTGGCGGTCACCGGTCCGGCCCCTGGACTTAACCGGACCCGGGCAATGGCCCCCGTCCCCATGAATTCGACGGTGAGCCGGGCGCCGACTTCGCTCGTCGTTCGAAACGTCTCGGCGCCGAGATGCTGCAAGCTCCAATTTCCCTCGAAGGCGAACTGGGCCGCATCCACCGGTAGGAACCCGGTCGGCGCGACATCCTGATCGCCGGCGGCGGAGAACGCCTGCAACGCCCCCAACTGCAGCGTAGCGGTTCCATCCTCCCGCAGCAGCGTCTCGCCCGCCGCGATCTCCCCGCCGAGGCTTGGCCCTGGCGCTAAGCCCGCGAAGAAGAGCGGGCCGAGCCACGGCCACTCCGACCGTGTCCGGTTCATTCCCTCGATGGCAAATGCCGCTTGTTCGGCTTCGGGCACGCCTTCCGGCGGCGCCGCCGCTCGCCACCCATACCGCGTGCCCCACAGCGGACGTACCGCATCTCCCTGCTCGATCATCAGCTCGCGGAAAAGAGTCGCCCGCGAGAGATTAATGAGATCCGGAGCAATGCCGCGGTCATACGGTGTTTTCATCCCGCCTCGGAGATCGGCGGCGACGGCATGAAAGAAGGGTTGCCCGCCGGCCTCGTAGATGCCGCGTAGCCAGGTCAAATCGTCGCCAGCCGGCCCGCCGTCTGCCGTCGGCGCCAGCTCCGCCAGGATGACGGTCGCGGTTGGATGCGCCGCCCGCACGGCATTGAAGCCGAACGAGAGCAAGGTCGCGACATAGTCGGCCGGGGACGCCGCGATCCCGCCCCACTGGTCGAGCCGATTCGGCTTGTCCCAGAGTTGGTAGTACTGGACGCGATCACCGTAGCGAGTGGCGACCGCGCCGGCGAACCTGGCGTATGCTTCCGGAT
>JACCYK010000141.1 GCA_013696525.1 Chloroflexia bacterium | reverse complement strand
GCCGGCACCGCCGCCGCCATCGCCACCGAGCACCGCGTCTCACCACGGAACGTCGATATTGACCATCTGCAACGGGCGCTCGTCCAGCAAGGGGCGTATTTGGGCGAGCGGGTGCCATCAGGCATCGGTACGGGACGCTAGCTGGACATCGGGGTCGGTTGTAGGAACATCGCGCCTGGGCGCTGGCTACGCGCTGGAATGTATTCCAGCGCCCCAACCGCGCCGCTCCGATGCCCGCGAGCCTCTCCGAGATAACTTCACATTGGAAAGTTCAGACCATACTCCTGGCACAGCCGGGGGATGCTGTCGTAATCGACCTCAAGGCCGTAGCGGGCGGCCATCAGCGCGGCCTTCTCCCCGACCATCGCTTCCGGATCGGAGCCCATCTCATTAAAGGCCCGCTCGAAGCCGGCCGGCGAGATGATCTCCAGAATCCGACAGGGTGTGTCGCCCGCGTTCCAGAAGGTGTGCCATTGCGCACGCGGCTTGAAGACCAGATCGCCCGGCTCGCCATAGACGACATCATCGCCGAGCAGTGCCCCCAGTCGCCCCTCGATGACGTAGCTGTACTCGTCCTCGCGCGTGTGACGATGGAGCGGCGCGGCAAGCGTTCGCGGCGGAATGGGGTGCTCGACCAGCGCGAAGCCGCCGCCCGACTCCTCGCCCCACACCATGAACCGCACGCCAAGCGGCCCCAAATCGACCGCCTTGCCATCCCGCGGCCCAACCACACGCGGCCCGTGAGCGGCTTCGTACCGAACGCGGGCGCCAGCATTCGCGCCGTCAGTCATCGACATTCCACCGCTCCTTCCCGTTCTCCCGCATCGAACAGTGACGTGACTCTTACCGACTGATACGGAATCCGGTTGATGAGCAGGTGTTCGCGACGGACATTCGTCCTTCAGTCACCCGGAGGGTACCCGGCGGGATTTCGTGGTGTTCAGCGCGGACTTCCAGTGGCCCAGCGGGCACCCCCGCCGCGCGGACGACCAAGGTCGGGAGAATCAGTGTTCACCTGGACTCCGTATGATTCCGGTCTGGGTCGCCGGCAATTGAACCTCACGCCAGGCTTGTATCACGATTCAGAGTCTCTTGCACCCCACGCAGCAGGAGATGCAGCGCGGCCTCGGTGGCGGCGGCGATGATTGCCGCCCGGTCGCCGGCAAAGCGGTGCTCGTGCGCCTCGATCCCAGCCGGGGTGGCGAGCGCGAGGTAGACCACCCCCACCGGCTTCCGCGCCGTCGCCCCGCCAGGGCCGGCGATACCGGTGGTCGAGACCACCACATCAGCCCCAAACGCTTGCCGGGCGCCTTCCACCATCGCCCGCGCGCACTCGGCACTGACCGCGCCACGGCTGGCGAGGATCTCCTCCGAAACACCGAGCAATCGCCGCTTCGCGTCGTTGGCATAGGCGACAATGCCGCCCAGGAAATAGTCCGAGCTTCCGGAAATCGAGACAATCCGCGCCGCCACCGCCCCTCCGCTGCAGGACTCCGCCGTCGCCACGGTAATCCCCGCGACCGGCGTTATCAGACGATTGAGCGCCTGCTCAGGCGGATTGTCTCGAACAGGTTCAGACGAGTCAGGGACCACCGACGTCCTCATAGGTCTTGCCAGCGCGTTGATAACATCTCGTAAAGGCCTGCAGGCAGGCCTGGCCTCCGAGCGCGCCACGCTCTCAGCAGCGTCGCTCGGTGGTTGCCGGCTATGGGGTCAGGGCGTTCGGGCTGGGGATGACGCCAAGCTGCTGCATCAGCGTCATGCGATCAAATTGCCCTCGGAACTCGGTGATCTTGCCGTCCGCAATGCGGTAGAAAACGACCCCCGGCACTGCCACCTGCTTGCCGGTCGGGGCGATGCCTTGGAACTCACCCTGGTGGGTGCCTCGACCGGTCCAGCGCTCCACCACCCGATCTCCCTCCACGAGCAGCTCTTCCACCGTGGAGTGCCAGTCGGGGAACGCCGCCCGAATCATGGTGGCGACTGTCTTGAGATCCTCGGGAGTCCCCACCACTGGCTCGTGGATGACCGCGTCGCGGGCCATCAACTCGTTTGCGGCGGCGAGATGGCCACGATTCCAGAACTCGTCGACGAACCGTCGCACTACCGCCTTGTGCGTTTCGCCCTGTGCATCCGATACCATGGGACCTTCCTCCGAGTCTGCGAGACGATCCGGCAGTCGCCGCTCGTGCTAGAGTACGATACCCGTCGTACGATTCACGGTCCATACCACGGGTCTGGTATTTCTCAGGGTGCGTGGTGCCCCTACACTGACGGTGTTGGCGGGAGGCACCAATGAACCACGGCATTGCGGCACGACGAACCGAGCAGATCATCATGCGCCTGTGCCACGCCGGGCTTGATTCCCACACCCTCCGGGTTGAGGCCCTGCGGCACCTGCGCAAGGTCGTCCCGGTCGATGCGGCCTTCTTCGCCACTGTCGACCCGGCGACGCTGCTGTTCACCGGCTCACTGGTGGAGGAGATCCCCGAGTCCGTCACTCCCGCCTTTCTGGCCAACGAGTTCTTGCAGGACGATGTCACCAAGTTCGTCTACCTCGCTCGCGCCGCGCGACCCGTCCAGAGTTTGTACAAGGCGACGCAGGACGAGCCCGAGCGTAGCCAGCGGTACCGCGACATCCTGGCCCCCATCGGTTTCGGTGACGAGCTGCGGGCGGCGCTCCGCAGCGGCTCCGTAACGTGGGGGGTGATGTGTCTCCATCGAGAGCAAGCAAGCAGCGGGTTCACGGCGGCCGAGGCCGCGTTTCTGGAACGCATCGCGCCCCATCTGGCGGTCGGTCTCCGGACAGCGCTACGGATCGAGGAAACCACTGCCGACATGGGGCCTGACGCACCAGGCCTGGTGGTGCTGGCCAATGATCTGTCGATCGCCGCCGTGACGGCGCCGGCGGAGCAGTGGCTGAGCGAGGTCAGCGACTGGCCACGACGAAGCGAACCACCGCAGGCCGTCCTCGCCGTGGCTGCCCGGCTGATGGCGCTGGAGCACGCGCGGGAGGGTGTACTCGCGCTGCTGCCCCGGGCGCGGATGCAGACGCGATCCGGACGGTGGCTCATCCTGCACGCTTCGCGGCTCTCCGGCCCGAGCGGCAGCGGGCAGATCGCGGTGATCCTCGAGCCGGCCGCTCCGGCAGAGGTGGCCCCGCTGATGCTACAGGCCTACGGGCTCACGGACCGCGAGGCCCAAGTCGCGCAGATGGTGCTCCACGGGCTCTCGACGAGTGAGATCGTGGCGAGCCTGTCGATTGCGGCGCTGACGGTGCAGCAGCACCTTAAGGCCGTCTTCGACAAGTCCGGTGCGCGCAGCCGGCGCGAGTTCGTCGCCCAGGTCTTCGCCCAGCAGTACCTGCCGCGCGTGCTGGAGCGCTCTGGCCCTGCCAGTGCCGAGGGAACCACGCGAACATAGTCGGCTCCTGATGCCCCCTTCGCGCGAAGACCCGCATGACCGTGAGCCCATCCGGTCCTGCCCCACGCCGCCGTGGAGGCCTCCGTTGATCGGCCCGCCCAAGATTTGCCGACTTGATGCGCCGATCGCTGTCTCACTCGCGGACCTCGTCCCGGCCGACTACTTCTCCCGCCATCTGGAGGCGACGCTCGACCTGGGCTTCGTCGCGCGACCCCGTGGTCTTCTTCAAGCTCCAGATCGTGATGGTTCGAAGAGATCCGCTTCGAGCGGAAGCGCGAGCGTGGCACGGCTTACGTCGCTTCCGGCTCCGGAGATTCGAGAACGTCAATATCGATGGGTTGCTGGTGGCGGCCAGCGAGAACCTCAAACGCTTCTTGGCAGCGACGGACTGGGGACGGCGCCATGCCCCCTGCGGCAGCCCTGTGGTTCTCCCGAGGAAGCAATGGCGGCTAGTGGCGGCCTTATTGATTTCCAGCCGGCCGGATCAGCGCCAATCTGCTCGATTGGACCCGCGGTTCCTGGCCGAAGCGTCGGTCGCCAAAGTCCTATTTCAACACGCTGATGCCTTGTCAGCCACGATCCACCCTGGAGTCACGGCCTTCGCGTTCCGTATCGTTGCCGAACGCGTGAGCCGCACTGTACCTACGAAACCGATCGGGTTGCGGTGGAGCGCGGTGCTGGCCTCTCCTCATGGAGGGTATCGATCTTTGCCGACAGTTCGTCTAGACGCCGAGAAACCGCATAGCCACCCCGTCCCGCCGAAAGCAGGGAGACGATCCGCGCGTTGAGGCTGACGTTCTCCTGCTCCGCCGTCTCCGCTAGCCAACGATGGAGCGACTTCGGCATCCGGACTAGCACTCTGCCACCGTAGTCTTTAGTTTGCCTCGGCAGCGGAATCTGCTCGCCATCTTCTAGGGCGATCGAGATCCAGCCCGTCAAGATCTCGCGTGCTGTCGGCAAGGCATCTTCGAATCGTTCAATTTGCGTAAAGCACCCCGGCAGCTCGGGGTAGCTCACGACAAACGTGCCGGAGCCATCTCCGACAAGTTCGAGTTGATAGGGCAACGCCAGATATTCGTCCAGCGTGATTGGAGCCGGCGATGCGGTCTTTGGAGTTCTCTTTTTCGCTGACACCATAGTTACTCCTCCTCAGCGATGATATCGCTGGCGCTATTAATCGTCGATAGACGTCTCGATCCACCGCACGAAAGGTGTGTCCCGTAAACGCGGGTTGAGACAATCGATCGTTAACAATTCGTCATTGTGGATCAGTTCGCCAACCCCGATAATAGAGTGGCGCGCGATACCAACACGTCCGTCACTTCTATCGTCGATCAGCACCCGGACGGAGGCGCCTCATGCCCGCATTGACCGTTGCCACCTTCAACATCGAGTGGATGAATCGCTGGTTTACGACCGATGATGATCCGGTCGCCTTCCGCGCCGCCTTCGATGACGAGGGCGTGAGCAACGATCCCCGGGTCACGGCCGGGCGCGCCGCCGCCGTCATCAGCGCTATCGATCCCGACGTGCTCGCCATCCAGGAAGGCCCCAGTCGCGATGCCGAGCTGCGCCTCTTCGTCGAGGAGTTCCTCTCGGACGCGGGCGTGCCCCGGTACGAATGGTTCCTGGGCGACGGCGGCCAGCAGAAGCTCGCCCTCCTCTATAAGCCCGGCGTGGTAACCGCCACGCTACCGGCGCCAGCCGACATCACCCAGCTGACCGATCCCTTCCCGGCCGACGTCGATTGCAACGCCGAGTTGGAGGACTACTCGTTCACCCGGACCCCGCTCGTGGTCAATCTGGACATGGGCGGCGCGCCGGTCCAAGTGATCGTCCTGCACACCAAATCGAGCTTCGTCAACCGCGGCGAGGAGCTGTGGCAGAACCCGGCCACGCGACAGGAGTACGTGGTCGCCGCCCTGCTGGCCCGGCGCCGCAACGCCGCCGAGGGCATGCGCCTGCGCACCTACCTCGACCGGCTGTTGGCCACCCAACCGGACGTCCCGGTGATCGTGGTCGGCGACCTCAACGATGGCCCCGGCGCGGACTACTTCGAGGAGCGGTATCTCGCCCGCGGCGTCGTCGATGCCATCATCGGCACCGCCTTCATCCCCGAGTGGCAATTCCTCCACGCCCTCTACGACATGGACCCCGCGCTCCGCTTCACCGCGATCTTCAGCGATTTCGTGACGGGCGAGGTCGACAAGCCCCTGCTCCTCGACCACGTTCTCCTCTCGCCCGCCCTCGGCCGGGAGCCGGGCTCCGGCACGATCCACCACGCCGCCTTCGAGGCCCAGCTCGTCAACAACGGCGCCCGCCGCCAGGACCGCCCCAGCGACCACCGCCCGGCCAGCGTCAAGCTGCTGCTCTGACGCCGTTCATTGAAGCCGCGATTAACAACAAGGGACCACTGACCCATGCCGATCGCCGAGGACTGCATCTTCTGCGACATCGTCGCCGACCGCGCTCCGGCCAGCGTGGTCCATGACGACGCGAGCTGTCTCGCCTTCATGGACATCCGGCCGGTGACATCGGGACACTTGCTGGTCGTCCCCAAACGGCACGCCGCCGATCTGGCCGGCCTCGACGAGCCGACCGGCGGCCACCTCTTCCGCGTCGCCATGCGCCTCCCCGCCGCCCTCCGCTGGACCGATCTCCCTTGCGACGGCATCAACCTTTTCCTCGCCGATGGCGTCGCTGCCGGTCAAGAGGTCTTCCATGTCCATCTCCACGTCTTCCCCCGCTACCCCGGTGACAGTTTTC
>JACCYK010000106.1 GCA_013696525.1 Chloroflexia bacterium | reverse complement strand
CGATCCGCGCGTCGTCGAAACGCTCGCCAAGCAACGGCCGGTCTTCGCTGAACTCGGCTGTCTGGTCGAAGACGCTTCCCCCGACCTGAACGGCGCCAACGACGTCTTCCAGACGCTTCGTGCCGGGAGCTTCGAGCATGCGTACGGTGATCTCCTCGACACCCACCGAGACCAGATGAAAGAGACCGTGATCTGGAACATCGAGCGAGGCCGCACCCTAACCGGCCCTGACATCAGCCGGGCCGAGGCGCAACGGTCTGAGATCTTCGAACGGGCGCGGGTCTTTTTCGATGAGCACGAGTTTCTGCTGGCGCCGGTAAACCAGGTGCCGCCGTTCGACCTCGCCACGGAGTATCCGACCGAGATCGCCGGGGTCGCGATGGAGACCTACATCGATTGGATGCAATCTTGCTCATTCATCACCGTCACCGGCCACCCCGCCATCTCGGTTCCGGCCGGGTTCACCAGCGACGGGCTCCCGGTCGGCCTTCAAATCATCGGCCGGCACCATGACGATCTCGGCGTCCTCCAGCTCGCCTACGCCTTCGAGCAAGCCACCCGGTTCCACCGAATCCGGCCTCCGGTCGCGGGGCAGGCTTAACGTTACGCTCCCGGTCGGACGGCTGCTATGGCGCGTGGAGTCAAAGATCATTGGGATCGAGCGCCACGCGAATGGCCTCAGCCAGCGATGTCGCGTCGCCCTCACGCCACGCCGCGGCGAACGGCTCGTCACCCAGGCGATCGTGGACGGCGGCGATGTAGCCCCGGTTGACAGCATCGTCGTTCGGCGGCACGGCCGCTCCGATCTTGGCGCGAAAGGCGGCCGCGGCGGCAAACAAGCGGGCGGCCCGCGCCGGCTTGCCGGTGACGGCCGCGATCAGCGCAAATTGTTCGACCGTCTTCGCCAACCATGGTTTGTTGGCCGCGGCCTGGCCCAACTCCAGTGCTTCCGTTTGAAACGCCGCCGCCCGGCGATAGTCTTCCCGTGCAAAGGCGACCAAGCCGAGATTCCCCAGCGTCATGACCGTGCTGTTGCGGTCCCCACGTCCTCGCGCCAGCGCTAATGCCTCAACACCGAGCCGGCTCGCCCGCTCCTGGTCTCCCTGGAAATGGGCGATCAAGCCAAGGTTGTGGAGCATGAAGCCGATGTAGGTTTGGTCAAGAAGTGTCCGGAAGAGGGCCAACGCTTCCTCGTAGCTCGCCGTCGCCCGCTCGTAGTCACCGGCGGCATCGGCGACCAAGCAGAGGTTGCCGAACGAGTAGGCGACACCCCGGACATCGCCCAGGGAGTCGAACAGCGACTTCGCCTGCTCCCAGTCGGATTCAGCTCGTTCGTACTGTCCGCGAAAGTAGGCCATCACCCCCGACCCAAGCAGACAATGACCCCGCGCCGCCGATTGAGCGTCCGGTTGCAGGTCGAGGATCTGGTCGAGCCACCTCGTGCCTTCGTCAAAATTGCCGTTCGTCGCCCAAAAGCGGTACAGCGCGCCGCCGAGGCGCATCGCGGACTCGGCGTCACGCCGAGCCACGACCCACCGGAGGGCGGAGCGGATGTTGCCGTGGTCTTGCTCTAACCGGCTAAACCACCGCGCTTGCTCCGGCCCCGTCAGCATCGGATCGGCTTGCTCGACCAGCGCGACGCACCACGCCGCGTGATGCGCTCGGGCGTCATCCGCTTCCTGGTTCGCCGCCAAATGATCGAGGCCGAGCTCCCGGATCGTTTCCAGCATCTGAAACCGCGGCCCGGCGTCCGGGTCGTCAATCACGCGGAGCAGGCTCTTGTCAACCAGGGAGGAAAGCCCGTCCAGCAGGTCGATCGAACAGGCGGCGGTCACTTCGGCGGCGTCCAAGGTAAAGCCGCCATCGAAGACCGCCAGGCGGCGAAACAAGACCCGGTCGTCGTCGTCGAGGAGGCTGTTACTCCAGTCAATCGCTGACCGCATCGCCCGCTGGCGAACCGGCAAATCGACGGCGCCGCCGCTCAAAAGTGGCAAACGCCGCTGGAGCCGGGCGAGCAGCGCCGCCGGCGGCAACACCTTTACTCTTGCCGCCGCCAACTCGATCGCCAGCGGCAGGCCATCCAGCCGGACGACGATCTCGGCCACCGACCGCGCGTTCTCCGCCGTCAGCGCGAACGTCCGGTTCGCCGTCTCCGCCCGGTCCACGAAGAGCTGGACGGCGGGAACTCCGTTCAACTCATCCGCCGCTGCCAGCGATCCCAAGTCAGGCAACGCCAGCGGCGCCAGATCATAGTGACGTTCGGCCCGGATGTGCAGCAATTCCCGGCTGGTCACCAGCACCGTCAAGGCGGGACAGGAGGCGAGCAGATCGGCGACGGACGCCGCTCCCGCGATCAGGTGCTCGAAGTTATCTAGCACGAGGAGCACCCGGCGGTCACGGAGCCACTCCTCAGCCCAATCCGAATCACCTGGTCCTGGTCCAAACGTCGACCAATGGCCTCGACGATAGCTTGCCGAACGATCGCCGCGTCATCGACCGGAGCCAGGTCGACAAAGACGGCCCCATCGGCGAACGCGACTTCAGCCCGTGCCGCCACTTCCAACGCGAGCCGCGTCTTTCCTACCCCGCCGGGACCGGTTAGCGTGAGCAACCGGACATCGGTGCGAAGCAGGAGCGCGGTGGCGGCCGCGATCTCCTTGAGCCGGCCGATGATCGGCGCCGGGGCGACGGGCAGGCTGGATCGTACCGACGGGCCGCCGGCGATCGGAGCGCCCGCGTCAACCGACGCTCGGCCGCGGGCCAGGGCGATGAAGGAGTCCCGTTCGGGCCCGGTCAGGCACAAGCCGTCGGCGAGGAGCTGAGCCGTGTCGCGCCGGGGCTGATGACGAGAGCCGCGTTCCAACTCGCTGATCAGGCGAGGGCTGACTTGGGCTCGTTCCGCCAGCTCTTCCCGCGTCAGCTCCCGCGCCTGGCGAAGCCGTTTCACCAAGCGGCCGAACGCCGCCAAGGTGTCGCGCTCGATCATCCCCAGTTGCCGGCCCATGGCGCTCCTCGGCTCGCGATCCGCGTCCGCGATGGGACGAGATCATGTTCGATCTTAGCACGTACCAGACCGTCCTGATATCGCGGCTCGGTGCCACGCCGCAAGCCATTGCTAACGAGTTGCGACCGCGATTGCGAGTGATTTTCATGGTGCATAGGCTACAGGACTGGCATGGTTGGTTCAGGCCCGATCCCGGTCGGGCGACACCGCCGGCGTTGACAGCGAAGACAAAGGACGAACGGCAAAACGCTGGCCGGCAATCGGACAGAAGGCGCGGCAAGGCTCCGCCGGGCCGGCCGCGAACCCCCGAGGAGGATAACGCGATGGTGCCAGGCATGGTCGAACGAGACTTCCGCGCCGCCGAAGTCGGGCGTCACGAGGAGATCGCCACCGCGCGACGCGCGTTGGCGGGCGGCGAGCCCAGTCGGGCGAGCATCGCGATGGTCCTCCGATTCGGCAGCATGGCCCACCGGCAGGCGGTACTCCTGTTGTCGCGCCTTCGATCGGCCCGGCGACCACTCTTCCATCCCGCGAAGCGCCTACCCGGATAAGCCTGAATTTGAGGAGAGGTCCAGAAACCGGAGCCGGCCGCATCTCCTGAATGAATGGAGGTAACTCGATGGATGGCGAACGAATCGACGGATTGGCGCGACTGCTCGCCGTCGGCCTCCCCCGCCGCCGGCTAGTGGCCGGGCTGATCGCCGGCATGCTCACTCCAGCCGCGCTTCGTCCCCCAACGGTAGCCGCCGCCTGCAAGAAGGTCGGCAAATCGTGCGACAAGAACAAGGACTGCTGCGACCACGCCGAGTGCCCCGCGAGCAAATGCCGATGCAAGGAGGGCTTCAAGAACTGCGACGGGAAGTGCTTCAATCTCGACAACGACGAGAAGCACTGTGGTCGCTGTGACTTTGTGTGCCGTACCAACGAGAATTGCTGCGACGGTGACTGCGTCGACCGAGACGGTGATCCGAACAATTGCGGATCGTGCGGTACACAATGCGATGAGACCGAGGAATGCGTAGGTGGCGATTGCGTTGTGCCACCCGGTGGCTGTGCGCCAGGTTCCGATTTGTGTACCGGCGCCGGCACCGCCCTCTGCCCAGACAACCCGGAGTGCATTTGCTCGCCGACCACGGAAGGGGCTACCACCTGCGGTTTGCCACTCTTCGACGCCGTCTGTGGCGAGTGCGTGTCCAGCGCCGACTGTGCCTTCCGCGGGACGGACGCGTTCTGTGTCAAGTCCGTGCTCCCGTGTTGTGGTCCCGACGCCCAGAACGTCTGCCGCGTGCCCTGCCCCCTGGACCCAAATTAGGGAAGGGACGAAAACCTTAGCCAGACTCACGAGCGACACCCGAGATTCATGTCTCGGCCGCGTTCGCTCCACGAGACTGCCAATTTTCGCGCGCCGCGGTGGATTCGGCTGCTCGACCGGCCGTGGCGCCCGCTGATTTCAGCAAAGGAGCAATCGACATGCACGCAACACGCCTGGACCACATCGCCCGCCTGATTGCCACGAGCGTCGCCCGGCGACGTCTCCTGGGTGGCCTCCTCGGGGGTCTGCTCTCGCCTCGTCTGTCACCACTCCAGAGCGCGACCGGGCTCAAATGCCGGCACGCCGGCAAGTATTGCGGGGCAACCGCGGATTGTTGTCTCCACGCCGTCTGCACGGGAAGGCGTTGCACCTGCAAAACGGGATTCCAGTCGTGCAACGGTGTCTGCACCAACCTCGACGCCGACCCGGGCAACTGTGGCGCCTGCGGCTATGATTGCGATCCGCATCAGACATGCCTGTCCGGGGTTTGCCTGACCCTTTCCGGCCCAGAGCCGCCGCTCCTCTGGGACGACTCCTCATCACCCGGCGACGTCGACGTGCCGTGAGGGCGACCGAACGCTGACGGCGTTAGCTTGACCCGGAGGCAGGATGGGCGAGGGCAAACGTGATCACGTCATCCAGGGTCATTTCCGCGCCCGCTTGCCACTCGGCGGCGAAGGCATCATCCCCGAGCCGAGCCTTCGCATCGTCGATATGGCGCTGGAACAGGGCATGATCCTTCGGGATGGCCGCTGCTCCATATTCCATCCGCAGCGCCGTGGCGGCGCCAAACAGCCGGCCAGCCCGGACCGGGTCGGCCGTCGCGGCGGCAATGAGGGCGAAGTTCTCGAGGTTCCTGACCAACCAGGGCTTGTTGTTCAACGGACGTCCGACGGTCAGGGCATCGACTTGCAGTGATAACGCCGCGTCATAGTTCCCTACACCGAGCTCGACCAGCCCGAGATCGCCAAGCGACATGGCGACGCTGTTCCAGTCGTCAAGCGATCGCGCGATCGTGAGCGCGGCCTGAAGCCGGCATCGAGCCCGGTCGTAGTCGCGGTCAAAACAGGCGATCAAGCCCAAGTTGCGGAGCATGAAGCCAATTGATGTCTGGTCGTTCAAGTCGCGAAAGAGCGCCAGCGCCTCGTCATACCGTGCGGCCGCCAGCGCGTAGTCGCCATCGGCATCGGCAATGAGACCCAGATTGCCCAGCGCATAGGCGATCCCTTCCGTGTCCTCAAGCGAGCGATAGAGCAGCCGTGCCTCTTCCCACAGGGTCTCGGCCCGTTGATAGTCTCCCCGGAAGAAGGCCATCACCCCCGCTCCTAGGACCGAGTTGGCCCACGGCGTCGTCGTCTCCACGGGACCGAGCGCCAGCACCTGCTCCAGCCAGCGGGAGCCTTCCCGCGTCCGTCCGTTCGTGGCCCAGAACCGGTAGAGCGAGCCCGCCAACCGCGTCGCGGTCTCCGCCTCGCGGTGCGCCACCGACCAGCGCAGGGCGCCGCGAAGATTCGGTAGCTCGATCTCGAGCTGATTAAACCAGGCGTCTTGGCCCGGTCCGGTCGGCTCGCGCCCGCCACGCTCGACCAGATCGACGCACCACGCCGCGTGCCGGGATCGAACCTTCGGCTCCTCACCACTCTCCCCGAGCTGCTCGAGGCCGAACTCCCGGATCGTTTCGAACATGCCGAATCGAGGAACGCCGGCCAGGGTATCCAGCGGTCGCAGCAGGCTCTTGGCAAGCAGGGAAGCCAGCCCGTCCATGGGGGCCAGCCCGCCATCATCCGGTCCCCACGAGACGGCCTCAGCCGCCTCTAAGGCGCACCCGCCTTCGAACACCGCGAGCCGCCGGAACATCCGCCGTTCCTCGACCGGCAGGAGGTCGTAGCTCCAATGAATCGCGGCCCGCATCGTTTGCTGCCGGGCCGGGAGATCCCGTGCCCCGCCGGTCAGGAGCGGCAGCCGGCGCTCCAGGCGCGACCGCAGGGTTGCCGGCGGCAGGAGTTTGATCCGAGCCGCGGCCAACTCAATCGCCAGCGGCAGGCCGTCGAGCTGGGCGACGATCTCCGCCACGATCGGCGCGTTCTCCTCCGTCAAGGCAAACCCCGGGTCGACCGCTTCGGCCCGGTTGACGAAGAGATCAACCGCCGGGTTTCTGCCGAGCGCTTCGCTCGGTGAGCCAGGACGCGGGACCGGCACCGCCAGGGGCCGGACCTCGTACTGACGCTCCGCCCGCAGGCGAAGCGGCTCCCGGCTGGTCACCAGCACGCACATTTCGGCACAGCGAGTCAGCAAATCGGCCACGACCGGGGCCGCGGCCACGACATGCTCGAAATTGTCGAGGATAACGAGCAGGCGCTTCGCCCGGAGCCTCGCCGCGATCACCCGCGGCAGGTGATCACGGTGGCCGCTCCGAATGCCGAACGTCAACCCAATCGCCGGCAGGACGAGCGCCGGCGCATCCACCAGCGACAGATCGACAAAGAAGACGCCGTCGGGGAATCCGGCGCGGACCCGAGAGCCGAGCTCAAGGGCGAGCCGGGTCTTCCCCACCCCGCCCGGCCCGGTCAAGGTGAGCAATCGGGTGGTTGTTTGCATCAGGAGCGCCGTCGTCGCCTCGATCTCCCCCGCCCGGCCGATCAGCCGGGTCGGCGGGATCGGCAACCGCGAGGATTGCCCCGCTCCCTGACGACTTGAGCCGTTCGCATCCGCGGCCAGCCCTCCCTTGGCCAGGGTCACGAACGACTCGCGGTCGGCGCCGGCCAAGCCAAGCCCGTCAGCGAGGAGCTGGATCGTGTCACGCCGCGGGCGGTGGATCGAACCGCGCTCCAAGTCGCTAATCAAGCGGGTGCTCACGCCCGCGCGTTCGGCCAGCTCTTCCTGGGTCCAACCGCGAGCCAGCCGGAGCCGCTTGATGAGCAGGCCAAAGGCGGCCACCGTCTCGCCGCTGGTGCCCAATCTGACGCCCACGGCGCACCTCGGTCCACGGGGAAAGTTCATCGCGACAGTTGCACGCGCCGTCGAGCATATCACCTTCGCCCTCAACAGTGCTGCTCCGCCCAGCCAAAGCTGTGACCGCTTTTGCGTGTGGTTTTCATGGCGGCAGTGGCGCCCCGCCGGCATAGTGATGGTGAGTTGGCACAAACCCGCATGCGTCCACCATGGTCGAGATTGGAATGCCTCGCGTATGAACGAATCACGAATCGACGTGCTGGCCCGCCGTGTCGCCGCTGGCCTGCCCCGGCGCCGTCTCATCGCGGGGCTGGCGACCAGCCTCGCCGCCGCGACATTCCCGCCGGCGGCGCGCTGGGCCGATGCCGCCTGCAAAAAGGTCAACCAGAACTGTGACAAGAACAAAGACTGTTGCGACCACGCCGAATGCAAGAACCAGAGCTGCCGGTGCAAAGACGATTTCAAGAACTGCGGCGGCAAGTGCAAGAATCTTGACACCGATGAGAAGCATTGCGGCGGTTGCAACGATGCGTGTTCGTCAGGTGAACGGTGTTGTGACGGCAATTGTGTCGATCTCGACACGAACTCGGGCAACTGCGGATCTTGCGGGGATGAATGTGGACTCGGCAAGAGCTGCTGCGACGGTACCTGCGTCGACCTCGATCTTGACGAGCAGCACTGCGGAGCATGTGGTGTCGACTGTCCGGTTCAGCAAGAGTGTGTCTCGGGTACGTGCCGGGATCCGTTGGGAGGATGCCCGCCCGGGGGCGATTCCTGCGCCGCCGGCGGCGCAATCAGCTGTGGCAACAGCTCGAGCTGCGTCTGCTTGCAAAACACCGAGGGCGTCACGTTCTGCGGCGACCGGCTGCCGGTTGGTGCGGTGTGCGGACAATGCGAAAACTCGGGTGACTGCCCGCAAGTCCCGCGGACCACGTTCTGCGCCCGGAACGACTGCTGTCCAGGCGGCCTCAACGCCTGCGTCTTGACCTGCGGGCTCTGAGCCACGCGATGTCCGCGGGCGACGGGCACGGCCAACCCGGATTGGGTTCGGTCTGCCGATCCACCGGCACCGCTACCCGGTCCTGGTGCGAGCTAAACCACGCTGACTTGAAGGAGTGATTGCGTTGACAGAACGGTCCATCGATCAACTAGCCCGGACACTTGCCACCGGTCACCCCCGGCGCCGGCTCATCGCCGGTTTGATCGCGGGCGTTATCGTGCCACCCGTGGTCCAACCCGCGGCCATCACCCTGGCGGCCTGCAAAAAGGTCGGTCAAAACTGCGACAAGAACAAGGATTGCTGCGATCACGCCAAGTGCAACGGCACCAAATGCCGGTGCAAGGACGATTTCTCGAACTGCGACGGCAAATGCAAAAAACTCGACACCGACGAGAAGCACTGCGGCGATTGCGACAACCGGTGTCCCGCCGGGGAACGCTGCTGCGACGGCGATTGCGTTGACCTCGACCAGAGCGACGCCCACTGCGGCGCCTGTGGGGCCGCCTGCGACGAGACCGAGGAGTGCGTCGGCGGCGTTTGCGTCGTCCCGACAGGCGGTTGCGCCCCGGGCGCGGATTCGTGCGCCACGTCCGAAGACTTCGACTGTGGAAGCAGCGCCAACTGCACCTGCAAGCAGACCACCGAAGGAACGACGTTCTGTGCCGGCCCGCCGATCCCCGGTTCGTTTTGTGGCAATTGCGCCACGAGCGCCGACTGCACCGAGTTTGGGCCAGACGCCGTCTGTGGCGCGTCAACCTCAATCGCGGTCTGCTGCGGCCCGGATGCCCAAAACGCGTGCATCCTGCCATGTCCCGGGTAGGTCACATGAAGCCTCCGAAGGCACCGCCGTTCGCGCGTATCCACTTCGACAGGAGAGCCACCCATGGACCCACATCGGTTTGATCGTCTCTCACGGTTGCTTGCCGCCGGTGTCCCAAGGCGGCAGCTGGCGGGCGGGTTGCTCGCCAGCCTCATCCCCACGCTCTTTCCACGGTTCGCGAACCGGGCCGGTGCCGCCTGCAAGAAGGTGGGCCGCAACTGTGATCGCAATCGCGACTGCTGTGACCATGCCGAGTGCAAGAACGACGAATGCAAGTGTAAGGACGGCTTCGATGCCTGCGACGGCAAATGCAAGAAGCTCGACAACGACGAGAAGCACTGCGGCGCCTGCAACCATGCGTGCGACGCCGGTAAAACCTGCTGCGACGGGGTGTGTGCCAATTTGCAGACGTTTTACAACCACTGCGGCGCCTGCAACCACGCCTGCTCATCCGATATCCGCGAAGCTTGCTGCGACGGGGCATGTACGAGCATTCTGAGCGATCCGAACAATTGTGGCCTCTGTGGCGCGCGGTGTCCCGGCATCTGTGGGACGGATCCGGATGGCGGCCAGATCTGCACCGGGCCGCGATGCTGTAGCGATGGAGAATGTGCGGATACGCTCACCGACGAGGCGAACTGCGGCGCCTGCGGGCACGTCTGCGACGCCAGGGAGACCTGCTGCGACGGCGACTGCGTCGACCTCAGGTTTGACGAGGCCAACTGCGGTGCCTGCGACAATGTCTGTGCCGCCAACGAGCTCTGCTGTCAGCCAGGGGTGTGCGCCAATCTCCTCCGGAATCGAGACCACTGCGGGCTTTGTGGCTTCAGTTGCGCCTTCGGCCAAGTCTGCTGCGCTGGACGATGCGCCACACTGGGCGAGCACGACCACTGCGCCTCATGCGGCGACGCCTGCTCCGCCGACGAGATTTGCGAGAGCGGGCTCTGCCTCACCTGTCCGGGACCAAGCGTTGCCTGTGGTAACGACTGCTGTGCGCCGGAATTCTGCGTCAACGACCGATGCGATTTCTGAACGTCCGCCGAGGTGGGCCCGGCGGCGAATCGCGAGCCAAATAGCGACCGCCGGAACTGTTGATGATCGACCGGGATCAGCCCGGTCCGAGGAGAAAAGATGGACCGCCCGCGGATGGACGCCCTCGCCCGCGCACTGGCGAAAGGGAGCCCGCGCCGGCGCCTTGTCGCCGCTTTGGCCACGACCCTGCCGGCCTGGGCGCTCGGGGTTCGCCCGGACCACGCCCTTGCCGGCTGCAAGAAGGCGGGTCGCTCCTGCGATCGGAACAGCGATTGCTGCGACCACGCCAAGTGCAAGAATCTGAACTGCCGGTGCAAGGATGACTTCTCGAACTGCGACGGCAAGTGCAAAAAGCTCGACAATGACGAGAAGCACTGCGGTCGCTGCGACAACCGGTGCCGGACTGGTGAGCACTGTTGCGACGGCGACTGTACCGACCGCGACACCGACGAGCGCAACTGCGGATCATGCGGCAGGGGGTGCGATGAGCAAGAGGAATGTGTTGGCGGCGCCTGCGTCTTGCCGGCGAATGGCTGTCCGCCGGGGTTCGACGGCTGTGCCGGTGACGGCCAGAACTTCTGTGGCGCCACCGACGACTGTCGCTGCCAGCAGAGCGTGGAGGGAGCGACCGTTTGCATCGACCCGCTGACGCCCGACCTGACCTGCGGCCAATGCACCACCAACGATGACTGCGCCACGATCGGCGCCGGCGCCGTCTGCGTCCAATCGTTCCCCGGCGGCACCTGCTGCACCCAAAACGGCGGCAACTTCTGCGCCGTGACCTGCGCCACGTAGGCGAATTGAGGATCGAGGTTTAAGATCGACGATGCGGTTAGCCCGCGATGCTGATGCATGTGTGCGCTATCCAGGCACAGCGGTCACAACTGGTCCGGAATCCGATTGTGGTCTCGATTTCCGCGATGGCGAGGGCGACGCGAGCGGGTGCCGGCCTACGGCTCTTCGAGGCTGTCGCGCAGGATGTCCATGTGCTCCAGGGCCAGGCCGGTGCCCACGGCGACGCAGGAGAGGGGGTCGTCGGCGACGTAGCAGGGGACACCGGTGACTTCCATCAAGAGGTCCGGCAGGTGACGCAGCATGGCGCCGCCGCCGGTGAGGATCATCCCCTTGTCGATGATGTCCGAGGAGAGCTCCGGCGGTGTTTCCTCCAACACGGCGCGGACGGCGCCGATGATGGCCTCCAGCGGCTCGGTGATCGCGTCCGTGATCTCATTGGGGTGGATCTGGATCGTCCGCGGCAAGCCGGCGACCTCGTCGCGGCCACGGACCTCCATCGGCACCCCTTCGTCGGCCGGCATCGCGCTCCCGATCGAAATTTTCACCTCTTCGGCGGTGCGTTCGCCAATCCGAAGGTTGTATTTGCGCTTGATGTAGTTGCTAATCGCCTCGTCAAACCGATTGCCACCCACCCGGAGCGACCGGGCGACGACGATGCCGTTGAGCGAGATGACGGCGACCTCGGTCGTGCCGCCGCCAATGTCGATAATCATGTTACCGGAAGGGTCTGCTACCGGCACCCGCGCCCCAATTGCCGCTGCTAGCGGCTCGCTGATGAGATAGGCGCGGCGGGCCCCGGCGTTGAGCGCGGCATCGCGCACCGCCCGGCGCTCGACCCCGGTCACACCGGCGGGGACGCAGATCATGACCTCCGGCCGGATCAGCGAGAAGCGGCCGCAGCTCTTGTTGATGAAATAGCGCAGCATTTCCTGGGTGACGACGTAGTCGGCAATGACGCCGTCGCGCATCGGCCGCACGACTTCGATCGTCTCCCGCGGCTCGCGACCCAACATGTTGCGGGCCTCGAGCCCGACCGCTTTCACTTTGCCGTCTTTGGCCGAGATGGCGACAACCGATGGCTCGTTGATCACGATGCCGCGACCACGAAGAAACACCAGGACGTTCGCCGTCCCTAGATCGATCCCGATTTGTTTGGGCACGCGGTCGCGCTCCGAACGTTTCTGGATGAAGGTTGCGCCGCGACGCCGTCGAAATGAGTGCCGCGGCGACCGGACGATTCGGCTTCAGATAGTACCACACCAGCGAACCGCCACACGGGGTCGCGAGCCAATGGTTCGGCAACGGGCGGTAGCGCGCCCGAATCACGGTGATCCGTCACCGAGCATGATGGAGATCCAGGATCTGTGACACGGTGACACCAAATGGCATCGTCAGGCGATTTAGAGAGAAGGCTGACGGTCCGGGGAGGGAAGGGGAACCGGACCGTCAGACGGGGGGCCAGCCGAGCTCAAGGCTCGATGCTGGCAGGACAATTGTATGTCAACTAGACAAGCGATGCAATAGGAAATCTCACGAACATTGGCGACTCCCGTCGCTGTTCAGACCAAACCCAACCGCGATCGCCAGCAGACCGCCCGGCCCGTATGACGAGCCTTCGACACTCGGCTCACCTGACGACTGGCGGCCGGCGGCCGGCGGCCAACGTGACCTGCCCCCATTGTTTGGTCCACGCATTATGAGAGTCCGTCGTCGTCTGGCAG